>DAIOGR010000337.1:0-2861 GCA_036745155.1 Gaiella sp. | reverse complement strand
GTCGTCAACTTCTTCTTCTTCGTCGCCGAGGAGGCCCGGCGGATCATGGCGCGCCTGGGCGTTCGGCGCTTCGAGGAACTGACCGGCCGTGTCGACCTGCTCGAGGCCGACGAGGCGATCGAGCGCTGGAAGGCGCGGGGGATCGATCTCTCGAACATCCTGCGCCTGCCCGACGTCCCTCCCGGCACGCCGCTGCGGCGGCTGCGGGCGCAGGACTCGCCGCTCGCCGACGCGCTCGACTGGCAGCTGCTCGAGGCCTCCCGCCCGGCGCTCGAGCGTGGAGAGGCCGTGACCGGCGAGTTCGCGGTCAGGAACGTGCACCGCACGGTCGGCGGCCTGCTCTCCCACCACGTGACGAAGGCCCGTGGCGCAGCCGGGCTCCCCGCCGGGTCGGTGCGGTTCACCCTGCGCGGCTCTGCCGGCCAGTCGTTCGGTGCGTGGCTCGCCCCGGGCCTCGAGCTCACCCTCGTCGGCGACGCGAACGACTACGTCGGCAAGGGGCTCTCCGGTGGTGTGCTCGCCGTGACGCCGCCGCCGGGGGCCGCGTTCGTGGCCGAGGAGAGCGTGATCGTCGGCAACACGGTCCTGTACGGAGCGACGGCGGGCCGCGCCTTCTTCCGTGGGCTCGCGGGTGAGCGCTTCGCCGTCCGCAACTCGGGTGCAAGCGCGGTCGTCGAGGGCGTCGGCGACCACGGTTGCGAGTACATGACCGGCGGCGTCGCGGTCGTGCTTGGGCCGACGGGGCGGAACTTCGCGGCGGGCATGAGCGGAGGCATCGCGTATGTGCTGGACGAGGAAGGCACGTTCGAGCGGCGCTGCAACACCGAGCTCGTCGGCTTCGATCCGATCGAGACGGGCGACGCCGAGACACTGAGGGTGCTCGTCCAGGAGCACCTCGAGCGCACCGGCTCGGCGGTGGCAGGCCGCCTGCTCGAGGACTGGGAGACAGCGCTCACTCGCTTCGTCAAGGTGATGCCGCACGACTACAAGCGGGCGCTCGCCGACCTGGAGGTCGAGCCGTTCGACCACCCCGTCTCGACCGGCGGCGACGGCTTCGTCACGACCGAGACCGAGGGCGAGGCCGCGGCCTAGTGCGGCGTCTCGCACCACTCCGGGAAGTCTTGGTGCGAGCCGCCGCACTCGATGCTTGCCGCGTGTCGCCCGGCTGCGGCGCAGCCGGGCGACACGATCCTGAAGGGGCGCGCTTCGCGCGCCCGTTTCGAGTCGAACACCGAGAGGCGGCGCACTAGTGGGCGAGCTCGGCGCGTTCCTCAAGATCGAGCGGGCGGATCCGCTCGAGCGCGACCCGCGCGAGCGCGTGGGCGACTACCGCGAGTTCGTGCGGCCTCTGCCGGTCGCCGAGCTGCAGCGGCAGGGTGCGCGCTGCATGGAGTGCGGCGTGCCGTTCTGTCATCACGGCTGCCCCCTCGGGAACCTGATTCCCGACTGGAACGACCTCGTCTACCGGGACCGCTGGCGCGACGCGATCACCGAGCTGCACCGCACCAACAACTTTCCCGAGTTCACGGGTCGTCTGTGCCCGGCGCCGTGCGAGGCGGCCTGCGTGCTCGAGATCCGCGAGGGCGAGGCGGTCACGATCAAGCAGATGGAGGTCTCGATCATCGACCGCGCGTGGGAGGAGGGCTGGGTCGAGCCTCACCCGCCCGCCGCCCGCAGCGGACGGACGGTGGCCGTGATCGGCTCCGGGCCGGCGGGTCTCGCGTGCGCCCAGCAGCTCAACCGTCTGGGGCACGCCGTCACGGTGCTCGAGCGCGACGAGGCAGGCGGCGGGCTCGTGCGCTTCGGGGTGCCCGACTTCAAGATCGAGAAGCGCGTGGTCGAGCGACGGCTCGCACAGCTCGTGTCAGAGGGGATCGAGTTCCGGTTCGGCGTCGAGGTCGGCGTCGACATCGACGCGAAGGAGGTGCGCGACCGCTACGACGCCGTCGTGGTCGCGACCGGCTCGCGTGTTCCCCGTGACCTGCCCGTGCCCGGGAGGGAGCTCGACGGCGTGCACTTCGCGATGGACTACCTCTACCAGCGCACGCGCTGGGTGGCGCGCGAGCTCGGCGCCGTGCCCGCCGGCGCACCACCCGAGCCCGCACCGGAGCAGACGATCAGCGCCGCAGGCAAGCACGTGATCGTGATCGGCGGCGGCGATACGGGCGCCGACTGCGTCGGGCAGGCACACCGCGAGCACGCGGCGTCCGTGACCCAGATCGAGCTCCTCGGCGAGCCGCCCCCGCACCGGCCCGACGAGCTCACCCCCTGGCCCCGCTGGCCCATGAAGCTCCGCACCTCCTACGCCCTCAAGGAGGGCGGGGAGCGAGACTTCGCCATCTCCACCACACACTTCGCGGGCTCCGGCGGCCGGGTGGAGCAGATTCACTGGGCGCAGAACAGCGGCGTGCCGCCGTTCGAGCTCGTGCCGGGCACCGAGGAGTCCCGGCCGGCGGAGCTCGTCCTGCTCGCCATGGGCTTCCTCCACGCAGAGCCCGCCCTGCTGCAGGGGCTCGGCGTCGAGCGGGATGCCCGCGGCAACGCCCTGGCGCCCGCCTACGCCACCTCGGTCGACGGCGTCTTCGCCGCAGGCGATGCGCGCCGTGGCCAGTCGCTGATCGTGTGGGCGATCAACGAGGGCCGCCAGTGCGCCGCGGCCGTCGAGCGCTGGCTCGCACAGCAGCCCTGATTCCGATCGGCGATCTGCTCGGTCCCGGGCCTCAGCCCGCAGACGCTCGATCGTCGCCGCTTTCGGCAACCGCCGACCGGAAGAGCGCGCGCGCCGACCAGCGCATGAGCTCGACGGCCTGCTCGCGTGAGAGCTGGGCGATGTCGGTCAGCCAGACGAGCGCTTCGATCCC
>DAIOGR010000336.1:0-2863 GCA_036745155.1 Gaiella sp. | reverse complement strand
CCAATCGCTGCAGGACGTGATTGCGGAGCGCGATCGCGTCGGCGAGGTCCTTGAATCCGCGCCCGTGCTCGGCCAGGCCGGGGACGGGGAAGGTGCGCGTCACTGCCCCCAGGGCCACGACGAGCCTGTCGTAGCGAACCTCGACCGGCCCGGCGATCGTCTCGGCCGAGACCGAGCGGGCTGCCTCGTCGAGCGAGACGACCCGGCCCAGGAGGAGCTCCGCGTGCGGGCACATCTGCCGGAGCGGCACGACGACGTGCCGCGGCTCGAGCGTCCCCGACGCCGCCTCGGGCAGGAGCGGCGTGTAGAGCATCGAGTTGTCGGGCGAGATCACCGTGGCTCCCCGCTTGCCGAGCAGCCGGGCGACGTAGGCGCCGGCAAAGCCGCCGCCGAGTACGAGCGTCCCTCCACGAGCCTCCCGTTGCCGCATACCCCGATGCTGGCTGCTGCGGCACGTCATGGCAAGTCCAAGCACCACCTCTCACTTGACGGAGACTTATAGCTGTCATTACGATGCTAAATGTCTAGTAAGCCAGTAGGGAAGATCGAAAGGGGCACTTCTCACTCATGCGCCGCATCGCAATGGCATTGATCGTGCTACTCGTCGCAGGCATCGCGGTCTCGGCCGCGTCCGCGCGGAAGGCCGACACGCGACTCGGGCTTGTCGGCTACGCCGTCCCCCGCGAGGCGCTCGGGGCGATCATCAAGGAGTGGCAGAAGACGTCCGAGGGCAAGGACGTCAGCTTCTCCCAGTCCTACGGGGCATCGGGCGACCAGGCCCGCGCCATCGCGAACGGCCTCAGAACCGACATCGTCCAGCTCTCGACCGGCCTCGACGTCGACTACCTGGTCAAGGCGGGGCTCGTCGACGCCAAGTGGAACCGGCAGTCGTACAACGGCATCGTCTCGAACTCGCTCGTCGTGTTCGCGCTGCGTCCGGGCAACCCCAAGAAGATCAAGAGCTGGGACGACCTGATCAAGCCCGGCGTCGAGGTGATCACCGCCAACCCGTTCACGTCGGGTGCCGCGAAGTGGAACATCCTGGCTGCCTACGGCGCGCAGCGAAAGCTCGGCAAGACCGACAAGCAGGCACAGGACTACGTCCTCAAGCTCTTCAGGAACGTCGTCGTGCAGGCGAAGTCCGGCCGTGACGCGACGAATGCGTTCCTCTCGGGCAAGGGCGACGTGCTGCTCGCCTACGAGAACGAGGCGCTGCTCTCGCGCAAGAACGGCCAGGACATCCAGTTCTACATCCCCAAGCAGACCATGCTGATCGAGACGCCCATTGCGGTGATCAAGAACAGCGAGAACAAGGACAAGGCGAACCAGTTCATCCGCTTTACCAAGTCCGTCACCGCGCAGCGGATCTGGGCCGAGTACGGGTTCCGCCCCGTCAACAAGCAGGTGGCCAAGGAGTTCAAGTCCAAGTTCCCGGGCCGTCCGACGATCTACCGGATCAGCGACCCGATCTTCGGCGGCAGCTGGGCTGCGGCGGACAAGAAGTGGTTCGACCCCGACGGCGGCATCATGGTGAGCATCGAAAAGGCGATCGGAGGCCCCACTGGCTGAGATCGCTGCCGCGCCGGCCGCGCCCCGCAGGATCCCGGCTCCGAGGGGGAGGGCGTCGACCGCCCTCTCCCTCGGCATCGTCACGCTCTACCTCTCGCTGATCGTGATGCTCCCGATCGCGGCGCTCGTCTGGTCGTCGCGGAGCGAGGGCCGCCAGGCCTTCTGGGACGCAGTGATGAGCCCGCAAGCTGTCGCCGCGCTGAAGCTGACCGTCGGCGCCGCGTTCCTCGTTGCACTGGTGAATGCCGTGCTGGGGACGGTGACCGCGTGGGTGCTGATCCGGGACGACTTCCGCGGCAAGTCGGTGATCAACTCGATCATCGACCTCCCCTTCGCGCTCCCCACCATCGTCGCCGGGCTGACGCTGCTGGCGCTCTACGGCCCTCAGTCGCCGATCGGGATCGACATCGCGTTCAGCAGGCTCGCGATCGTCGCGGCTCTGATGTTCGTGACGCTGCCGTTCGTCGTGCGCACCGTCCAGCCCGTGCTGAGCGAGCTCGACCAAGAGATGGAGGAGGCCGCCGCGTCCCTGGGAGCGTCGGAGCTGACGACCTTCCGGCGCGTCATCCTCCCGAACATCCTGCCGGGGATCCTCTCCGGGTTCGCCCTCGGCTTCGCCAAGGCGGTCGGGGAGATCGGCTCGCTCGTGATCATCTCCGGCAACCTGCCGTACAAGACCGAGGTCTCGTCCGTCTTCATCCTCGGCCAGATCGAGAGCGGCAACCCTGCGGGGGCGGCCGCGGTGGCGGTAGTCCTGCTCGTGATCTCGTTTGCGATCCTCCTCGGCGTCGGGGCCGTCCGCCACTTCACGACGAGGTACGAGCGTGCGTAGGTACGCCCTCCGCTTCGTGGCGCTCTTCTACCTGGCCGCGATCCTGGTCGCGCCGCTCGGCATCGTCTTCTACCGCACCTTCGCGGATGGGTTCCGGCCCGCCTGGGAGGCGCTCTCCACGCCGGAGACGATCCACGCCTTCAAGCTGACGCTGCTCATCACCGTCATCGCCGTGCCGCTGAACACCGTCTTCGGGGTCGTCTGCGCGCTCGCGATCGTGCGCAGGCGCTTTCCCGGCAAAGGGCTGCTCAACGCGTTCATCGACCTGCCGCTCGCGCTGTCGCCCGTCGTCGTCGGGCTCTCCCTGTTCCTGCTGTACGGACGCACCGGCTGGTTCGGCGGCTTCTTCGAGCGCCACGACATCCAGTTCCTGTTCGCGCTCCCCGCGATGGTGGTGGCGACGATCTTCGTCTCCCTGCCGTTCGTCGCCCGCGAGGTGGTGCCGATGCTGCGCGAGATCGG
>DAIOGR010000335.1:0-2863 GCA_036745155.1 Gaiella sp. | reverse complement strand
GAACCGCTGCACGGCGTCGAGCATCTCGGCCGTCTTGGCGTTCGCGCCCTGCTCATCACCGGAGGCGATCGCGTCCGCGACGCAGTGGTTGACGTGGCCTTCGAGGAGCTTCGAGCCGACATGCTCGAGCGCAGTTCGCGCCGCTGCGATCTGGGTCAGGATGTCGATGCAGTAGCGGTCTTCTGCCACCATCCGCTCGATGCCGCGCACCTGGCCCTCGATCCGGTGCAGGCGCTTGACCAGGGCGTCCTTGTCCTGGCTGTAGCCCGGCATCAGACGCTCTCCCTGAGACTGCGGAAGCGCCGCAGCCGGAGGCTGTTCGTGACCACGAAGACGCTGGAGAACGCCATCGCGGCAGCGGCGATGATCGGGTTGAGGAGGCCGGCGACCGCGAGCGGGATCGCGGCGACGTTGTAGGCGAAGGCCCAGAAGAGGTTGCCCTTGATCGTGCGCAGCGTCCGGCGGGCGAGCCGGATCGCGTCGGCCGCGGCACGCAGGTCGCCCGAGACCAGCGTCAGATCGGACGCCTCGATCGCGACGTCGGTCCCCGTGCCGATCGCCAGACCGAGATCGGCCTGGGCGAGCGCCGGCGCGTCGTTGACACCGTCGCCCACCATTGCCACCACCTCGCCGGCCCCCTGCAACCGGGACACCATCTCGCTCTTGTCTCCAGGCAGGACGTTCGCGATCACCTGGTCGATCCCCGCCTCTGCGGCGATTGCTTTCGCCGTGCGCTCGTTGTCACCGGTGAGGAGCACGGGCGTCAGCCCCAGCGCGCGCAGCTCCGAGACCGCCTGCGCCGAGGAGGACTTGATCCGGTCGGCGACCACGAACAGGCCTGCGACGGCGCCGTCGACGGCGGCCGCGACGACGGTGCGTCCCTCCGCCTCCGCCGCGTCGAACCGCGTCGCCAGGTCCGGCGGCAGCGCGAGCCCCCAGTCGGCGAGCATCCCCGGTCTGCCGATCACGACGGCATGCCCGTCGACGACCGCCTCGACGCCCAGGCCGGAGCGGTTGGTGAAGCTCTCCACGGGCGCGAGCTGAGCGAGCTCGCTGCGGGCGTAGGTGGCGATCGCCTGCGCGATCGGGTGCTCGCTCGCCGCCTCCGCGGAGCCCGCCAGGCGCAAGAGCTCCGGCCTCTCGACACCCGGGCCGGGCACGGCGTCCGTGACCCACATCTTGCCTTCGGTGACCGTGCCGGTCTTGTCGAGCACGATTGTCGTGATGCGGCGCGTCTGCTCCAGTACCTCGGGGCCCTTGATCAGGATCCCGAGCTGGGCGCCGCGCCCGGTGCCGACCATCAGCGCGGTGGGGGTCGCAAGGCCGAGAGCGCACGGGCACGCGATGATCAGCACGGCGACCGCGGCCGTGAACGCCGCAGCCGTGTCTCCCGTGAGCGCGAGCCAGCCCACCAGCGTCGCGAGCGCGAGACCGATCACCACGGGCACGAAGACGGCGGAGACGCGGTCGACGAGGCGCTGGATGGGCGCCTTGCCCTGCTGCGCCTCGGCTACGAGGCGGGCGATCTGCGCCAGCGCCGTGTCCGCTCCCACCTTGGTCGCCTCGATGACGAGGCGCCCCGACGTGTTGATCGTCGCGCCTGCAACCTGGTCGCCGGCAACGACCTCGACGGGAACGGGCTCGCCCGTGAGCATCGACTGGTCGACAGCGGAGAACCCCTCGACGACAACGCCGTCGGTGGCGATCTTCTCACCCGGCCGCACGACGAAGCGGTCGCCCACCTGCAGCTGGTCGACGGCCACGAGGATCTCCTCGCCGTCGCGGAGGACGCGTGCGTCCTTCGCTCCCAGCTCGAGCAATGCCCTGATCGCCTCGCCCGAGCGACGACGCGCCCTCGCCTCGAGGTAGCGGCCCAGCAGGATCAGCGTCGTGATCACGGCACCGACCTCGAAGTAGACGTGTGTGTCGATGCCGCCGAGGAGCACCACCGTCGACCATCCCCAGGCCGCCCCCGTGCCCACGGAGATGAGCGTGTCCATCGTCGCCGCCAGATGGCGGGCGTTCTGCACGGCTGCCCGGTGGAACGGCCAGCCGGCCCAGAGCACGACCGGCGTCGAGAGCGCGAGCGAGAGCCACTCCCAGCCGCCGAACTGCAGCGGCGCCACCATCGCGAGCAGGGCGAGCGGCACGCTGAGCACCGCCGCGAAGACGAGGCGCGGAAGCAGCGACCGACTGGTGTCGGACGCGACGGCCGCGTCTCCGGGGAGGGCCGCACGGTACCCCGCTGCCTCGACGGCCGAGAGGAGATCGTCGACCGTGATCACGTCCGGGTCGTAGGCGACCGCCGCCTCCTCGGTGGCGTAGTTGACCGTGGCCTCGACACCCTCGAGCCTGTTCAGCTTTCGCTCGATGCGCGCCGCACACGATGCGCAGGTCATGCCCTCGAGGTCGAGGCGCACGCGCTCACTCGGCTTCGTCGCGACGGTCATCAGGTCGCCTCGTACCCGGCTTCCTCGATGGCGGCGCGGATCGCCGCGTCGTCGAGGCCGGAGCCCGTCACCTCGACGCGCTTCGACTCGAGATCGACGACAACGGACGCCACGCCCGAGAGCGCCGAGACCTCCTCCTTGACTGCCCTCTCGCAATGCCCGCAGTGCATGCCGGGAACCGTGTACAGAGCCGTGTCCATGCCGGTCCTTTCACTCGAGATCCCTACTATACCCTCATAGGGTATTAGAGGTGAGCGATCTCGGTGGCACCGCGCGACGCTGACGACACCCTGGTGCTAGCTGAAGCCGGGCGCCGTGTCGGCGCCCGGTTTCGCTTCCTCAACTGCCGCTGCCGCCCGCCGCTACTTGACGAGCGTCAGCAGCTTGAACATCGGCAGGTACATGCTGATGAT
>DAIOGR010000334.1:0-2876 GCA_036745155.1 Gaiella sp. | reverse complement strand
GCGTCCTCCACGGGTCGCGCTCCTCGATCCTCGCCGACAGCGACGGCCAGATCGCGGACGCCCACTCGATCTCGGCGGGGCTCGACTACCCGGGCGTCGGCCCGGAGCATGCCTTCCTGCGCGACACGGGCAGGGCGGAGTACGTGCCCTGCACCGACGACCAGGCGCTCGACGCGTTCGAGCGCCTGGCCCGCACGGAGGGGATCATCCCGGCGCTCGAGTCGTCGCACGCGCTCGCCGTCGTCGCAGGGCTGGAGGCCGAGTACGTGGCCGTGTGCCTCTCGGGCCGCGGGGACAAGGACCTGGCCGAGGCGCTCGCCGCCCTGGGAGCACGGGCGTGAGCCGCAAGACGCTCGTCGTCTACCTGATGGCGGGAGCCGAGACGCCCGCGCTGGCGCAGGCCGCTGTCGAGGGCGGTGCCGACATCGTCGAGATCGGCTTCCCGTTCTCCGACCCGCTCGCCGACGGGCCCGTGATCCGGGCCGCCGCCGAGAAGGCGCTCGCGGCCGGGATGCGCACGAGTGAGTGCCTCGTATGCCTCGCCGCGACGCGGGCGCTCGTCGGCGACACGCCGCTGATCCCGATGACGTACGCCTCGCTGCTCGAGGCGTACGGCTGGCAGCGCTTCGAGGCAGACGCCCGTGCCGCCGGCGCCACGAGCTTCATCGTCGCCGACACCGCGGCGGGCTCGCGGCCGGAGCTGAGGCGCGTCCAGCTCGTCGCCCCGACCTCAACGGACGAGCGTATCGCGCTCGCCGCCCGCGAGACGGACGGGTGGCTCTACCTCGTCACGCTCACCGGCACGACCGGCGCCCGCACCGAGCTCTCGAACGCGCTCGCCGGCCTCGCCGCCCGCGCCCGGGCGCTCACGGACGTGCCGCTCTACGCCGGCTTCGGCATCTCGACGCCCGAGCATGCACGGGCGGCGGCCGACCTGACCGACGGCGTCGTCGTCGGCTCGCGGGCGGTTCAGGTGGCCGAAGACGGGCCGGAGGCGCTGCTCGCGTACGTCGCCTCGCTGCGCGCGACGATCGACGCCTGAACGCGACGAGAACGACACGGGGGCCTGGCGCGAACGCCAGGCCCCCGTCGGTCCGGTGTCCGGAGGGAGAGCGCTCAGCTCTCGTCGGACCCATCCTCCCCCTCGTCGCCACTGCCGTAGAGATCCTTGTAGCTCTTGATCTCGAGCAGGAGCAGCTGGCCGTTCTCGACGAGCTCCGGGTCGCTCGACGCCTTGTGCACCTGGGCATCGAACAGCCAGGTCTTCTCACCGAAGAGCTTGTCCGTCGGGATGATCCCGCTCGACTCCTCGTCCTGGGTGATGAACAGGTTCCCGGCGGGAACCGTGGGGTTGAACTGCGCCGGGTTGAACTGCGCCACCAGAGCCAGCGCGCCGTCCTTGATCCGGTAGGCGACGATGCGAGAGAGGTTGACGCTCTCCCCGGTCGGAAGCGGGTCCTGAGAGCCCGGGTCCTCCTGGATCATGATGTTGCCGCGCCTGTCGATTCCGAGGTTGTCCGGCTTGTTCAGTCCCAGGGGCTCGGTGCCGATCTTCTCCGTGCCGTCGAGCAGGAGCTCGAGCGTGCCACCCTTGGCGGGGTTCTCGATGTCCTTGTAGGTGACCCGCCAGAGGCCGCCTCCCTTGCCTGCATTGCCGGTTCCCTCACCACCCTGCGTGGTCAGGAAGTAGAACATGTTCGGGTGCTTGGGGTCCCAGGCACCGTCCTCCATGCGGTCGAACCCGAGGCCACCGTCTGCGACGGCTTCGGCGTTCTGGACGTTGCCGGACGCCTCGTTCCAGTTCACCTCGGTGAGCGTGAACGGCACCTTGTCGCCCTTGTCGTACGCCGCCCTGAACTTCGCGTCCGTGTTCACGGCGTCGGAGATCTTGAGCACGTAGTTCTTGCCGTTCGTAAGACCCGCCCTGTCGAACACGTTGCCCGCGTTCGTCTTCTTGCCGACGTAGATCCACAGCTCACCCGGGGTCGCGTCCTCGGTCCCGTGGACGAGCGTCGTCTCGCTCCTGTTCTGGGCTGCGAGCGTGTTCTCCCACGAGAAGAGCCCGAGCCGCGGCAGCTGCTGCGCCTCACCGCTCATCGAGACGCCGAACAGGCGGCCGGGATTGCCGTTCTCCTCGTTCGCGAAGTAGATCCGCTCCTTGGTGCCAACGCCCTTGGCGAAGAACTGCCCCTCCTCGGTCAAGCTTCCCGAGCAGAAGCGGGCGAACGCGGACGCCGCGCCATCGTAGAGCCCCGAGGCGTAGTTGTAGTACTTCACGCTCTGGATCAGATCCTTGCCCTTCTTGACCTCGAGCGTCTTCGAGTCGATCACCCAGCGCGACACGAAGGCGCCCTTCTGGCCGTGTGCCCTCGCGATTCCGGAGGTCGCGCCCAGCTCGTGGTTCATGAGCACGACGACGCTGTTCTTGCCCTCGCTCTTGTCCTCGTAGGCGCCGAGGCCGTCCGGGATCGCGACCATGCGGTAGCCGTTGGCGGCCGGCAGGTCGCCGACCGTCAGGATCGACGTAACCGAGACGCCCGGTGCCTTCGGCAGCACGTACGGCGCGATCGTCGTGCTCGGGCCGATGTTCAGCGGTGCGGCGATCGCGACCGCCGTCGCCGCGGCCGTGACGACCGTGCCCGCGGCCAGCAGATGCAGTTTCCTCAAGGTTTCCCCCTGACTGGATTGCTCGTCGAATGACCTTGCGGTCTCGATGATCGGGGCCGCGACCCGTCGCGTGGGGGGAAAGGTCGTTACCGGGTTGGGAGGGTCCGGTTAGCGCTTCAGCTTGACGCGCTTGCCGCAGCGCTGGCACCGGCCGCGGCGCTCCGTGAGGAAGAACTTCCTCGCCTCCGGCACCTTGTGCCCGAGCAGCT
>DAIOGR010000333.1:0-2899 GCA_036745155.1 Gaiella sp. | reverse complement strand
GCGTCGTGCTGCCCGACTCGTTCCTCGCCGTCGACTACATGCTCGACCGCTTCGCCTGGCTCGTGGAAGGGCTCGTCGTGCGACCCGAGCGCATGGCGGAGAACGTGCAGTCGAGCCACGGGCTCTTCTTCAGCCAGCGGCTCCTGCTGGCGCTCGTCGAGTCGGGGCTCGCCCGCGACGAGGCCTACCGCCTCGTGCAGGGGAGCGCCATGCGCGCCTGGGACGAGGGCGTCGAGTTCCGCTCGCTCGTCGCTGCCGACGCCGAGATCGCCGGGCGCGTCGACCTCGACCGGGCCTTCGACCTGTCTGCATACACGCGTCACGTCGATGCGGTCTTCGAGCGGCTGCGCGCGCTCCAGGCCGCGCGTGAGGGGGTTCGTGTCTGACCTCGTCCTCCTGGCACGCGGCAAGGTGCGCGAGATCTATGCCCTCGACGACGAGCGGCTGCTGCTCGTCGCCTCCGACCGCATCTCCACCTTCGACGTCGTGCTGCCCACACCCATTCCCGACAAGGGCCGGGTGCTCACCGGGCTCTCGGCCTTCTGGTTCGCCCGCACCCGCGAGGTGATCGCGAACCACCTGCTCGACCTCGGAGACGACGGCCGCACCACCGTCTGCCGCCGCCTCGAGATGCTGCCGGTGGAGCTGGTCGTGCGCGGCTACCTGTCCGGTTCCGGCTGGGTCGACTACCGGGCGACGGGCGCCGTCTGCGGGCACGAGCTGCCGCCCGGCCTGCTCGAGTCCGAGCGCCTGCCCGAGCCAATCGTGACACCCGCGACGAAGGCGGCCGAGGGCCACGACCTCAACATCGACGAGGCCGAGGCCGCGCGCCTGTGCGGGCCGGAGCGCTACGCCGAGGCGCGCGAGGCCGCGCTCGCCGTCTACCGGTTCGCGGCCGGCCACGCGCGGGAATGCGGCATCGTGCTCGCCGACACGAAGCTCGAGCTGGGCGTCGACGCCGACGGGCGCGTGACGCTCGCGGACGAGGCGGTCACGCCCGACTCGTCCCGCTTCTGGCCGGCTGCCGGCTACCGGCCCGGCGGCCCGCAGCCGTCCTTCGACAAGCAGTTCGTGCGCGACTGGTGCCTGCAGACCGGTTGGGATCGCACCGACCCGGGGCCGGAGCTGCCCCCGGACGTCGTGGCCGGCACACGCGCGCGCTACGTGGAGGCGTTCGAGCGCCTCACGGGGATCGAGTTCGACCGCTATCTCGCCGACCCGAAGGTGGTGCTGTGAAGGCAACAGTCCTGATCCGGCCGAAAGCCGGCATCCTCGATCCGCAGGGGGAGGCGGTACAGGAGTCGCTGAGCAAGCTCGGCTTCCCCGTCTCCCACGCGCGCGTCGGCAGGCTCGTCGACGTCGAGCTCGATACCGACGACGCCGCGGAGGCCCGCGCGCAGCTCGACCGCATGTCCGCCGAGCTGCTCTCGAACCCGCTGATCGAGTCGTTCTCGATCGAGCTCGAGGGAGAGGCATGACCGCAGCGCCGTGCATCGCGGTGATCACGTTCCCCGGCTCGAACGACGACGGCGACGCCGTGCTCGCGCTCGAGCTGCTCGGCGCCGCCCCCGCCCCCGCCTGGCATGCCGACCCCGTGCTGCCGGACGGGACTGCCGCCGTCGTCCTGCCCGGTGGCTTCTCGTACGGCGACTACCTCCGCTGCGGGGCGATCGCGCGCTTCGCGCCGGTGATGGACGCCGTCTCGGCCTTCGCCGCCGCGGGCGGGCCCGTGCTCGGCATCTGCAACGGGTTCCAGATCCTCTGCGAGGCCGGGCTGTTGCCGGGCGTCCTGCGCCTGAACCGCCAGCAGCAGTTCGTCTGCCGCGACGTCACCGTCACGGTCGAGAGCACGGCGAGCGCGATCACCACCGGATGCACGCCGGGCGAGGAGCTGGTCATCCCCGTCAAGCACGGCGAGGGCAACTGGTACGGCAGCCCGGAGCTCGCCGCCCAGCTCGAGGCGCGCGGACAGATCGTGCTGCGCTACACGGAGGACGTCAACGGCTCGGTCGGGCGGGTGGCGGGTGTCGCCAACGAGGCCGGGAACGTGGCCGGCCTGATGCCGCACCCGGAGCATGCGGTCGAGGCGCTGCTCGGGCCGGTCGGGGGCATCCCCGTGCTCGAAGGGCTGATCGCCGCCGCCCGGGCGTTCGAGCCGGTCTTCGCCTGAGAGCAGCCTCCTGGTCGCTTCGGCGCTCTTCGATCCGGAGCTCACGGCCACCCCTCGCGTAGGGCTTCCCGCAGGTCGGGCGCGCGCTCGAGCGCCGAGCCGAGTCTCTCGATGTCCTTCGCCCGCAGCGTGACCGGCCCGCGCCGTACCGTTCCGTCGGTCGTGTAGGCGAAACGGACGAGCCGCTCGCCCTTCGCCGTCTCGAGCAGCTGCACGATCGAGGCGAACCGCTGCTCACCGGCTCGCTGGGGCAGGGAAAGCTGCTCCAGCACCTTCGCCTTCCCCCAGGGTGTCGTCGCTGTCGCCATACAGGGCAACATAGACGCAGAGCCGTGCCGTGTCCGTGCCGTCTTCGTGTCGAAAGTGCGACCGGCTCGAGTGCGCCATCTCGAAACGTTCGACGCGAAACGGGCGCGCAAAGCGCACTAGGCGGCGCGACCGCCGGAGCGCGTGAGCTGGAGCAGGACGTCGCGACCGAAGGCCGCCTCGAGGCGCTCCACCTCGGCTGCCACCTCGGCGTCGAGGTCGTCTCCGCAGGGTCGTGCCTCCTGGCGCCACTCCTCCAGGTAGAGGTCCATGTCGGCGAGGCCCGCTTTCATGGCGGCGGCGTCGATCGCCTGCTGGAAGCGGTCGGGGAGCTGCGCGCGGGCGCTGCCCGCCTCACCCTTGGCGGTGACCTGGGCGGGGATGTCGCGCCAGTAGATGACCGTGAGCGTGGCGCTCATTGCT
>DAIOGR010000332.1:0-2912 GCA_036745155.1 Gaiella sp. | reverse complement strand
TCGACGACCGCGTCGCGTTCGTCGGGGGAATCGACCTCACGCTGGACGGCGGCGACCCGTTCGACACGCCGCGCCACCGGGCGCGAGGCCGCATCGGCTGGCACGACGCAGCCGTCCGCATCGAAGGCCCGGCCGTCGCGGACGTCGCAGAGCACTTCAGGCTCCGCTGGCGAGGCTCGACCGGGCAGTGGCTGGCCGAGCCGCAGCGCCCCGACATCTGCGGCACCGTCCCCCTGCAGGTCGTCCGCACGGTGCCCGAGCACGTCTACGGCGACCTCAGGAACGGCGAGTTCTCGGTGCTGGAGTCGTACACGGCCGCCCTGCGCTCGGCCTGCAAACTCATCTACCTGGAGAACCAGTTCCTGTGGTCGCCGGAGATCGTCGGAATCCTCACCGACAAGCTCCGCCAGCCCCCGAGTGACGACTTCCGCATCGTGCTGCTGTTGCCGGCGCGCCCCAATGACGGCGCCGACGTGTCGCGCGGGCAGATCGCTGCCCTGATCGAGGCGGACGCCGGAAATGCACGCTTTCTCGCGACGACGGTGTACGCGCGGCACGGTGCGCTGCGCGACCTCGTCTACGTGCATGCGAAGATCGGGATCGTCGACGATCGCTGGCTCACGATCGGCTCGGCGAACCTCAACGAGCACTCCCTGTTCAACGACAGCGAGCTGAACGTCGTCTCGCTCGACGCCGAGCTCGCACGGGCCACGCGCCTCCGGCTCTGGTCGGAGCATCTCGAGGCCGAGGTCGACGAGATCGACGGTGATCCGGCGGCCGTCGTGGACGAGCGGTGGCAACCAATCGCCGACGAGCAACTAGAGCGCATTCGCGCCGGGTCGCCGTTGACGCACCGCCTCGTAAAGCTGCCGGGCGTATCGCGCCGCCGCGCCCGCCTGTACGGGTCGCTGCAGGGACGCATCGTCGACGGCTGAGCGATGCTCAACGACGGGAAGCGACCCGCGCTCGACCGATGTGCTCTTTCCGCCCATTTGCAGGCTATTTGTGATAATCGCTACAAAGTGCTAGCGTCACACGTCACAATGACGTGGCCGAGCCGCCGTGCGGGTGTCTTCCTCCTCGCTGTCCTGGCTGGGATAGGCGTCTGCCTGCTCGTGCTTCGTCGCACGCTACGGAGAGAAGGAGGCGCAGCTGACGTGAGTGCCAACAAGGAGATCGTCCGACGCCTCGTCGACGGCGTCTGGCAGGATCGCAATCTCGCGCTCATCGACGAGCTCGTTGCCCAGGACTACGTGGGGCACGATCCGACCCAGCCCGAGCCGATCCGTGGGCGAGACGGGTTCAGGCAGTTCGTCGGCATGTACCAGTCGGCGTTCCACGACGCAACGGTCACGATCGACGATCAGATCGCCGAAGGTGACCGCGTGACGACCCGGTGGACGGGCCGGGGGACACACACGGGCGAGCTGATGGGGATCGCCCCCACCGGCAAGGAAGTCACCGTCAGCGGCATCACCGTTACACGCCTGGCGGGGGGGAAGATCGCCGAGGAGTGGGAGCTCATGGACGCGCTGGGCATGCTCGTCCAGCTCGGCGCGGTACCGCAGCCGGCAAGGGCGTAGCTCTGCGGGAGCAGCACCCGGAGGGACGCCGACGGGCGGCCCCTCCGTGTAAAGCCGGGGAGGCTCTGACCGATACGTGTCGTACGTATCGGTCAGAGCCGGTGTCTGCATCGTTCTCCCACCCCCCTTTCATGCCCTGCCCCGAGTGTGGGGCCTCGGTCGAGGTGGCCCTGGAGACCGAGCACGTCTGCAACCCGGAGCGCCGGATCGACTTCGAGCTGTTCCAGCTGCGCGCGGAGGTCTCCCGCCTGGGCGAAGAGATCGACGACTACCTCGCCTCGGCGCAGGGTCGCTTCGAGCAGTGGTACGCCGAGCACGAGCGGCGATCAGGACGAGCGGACGAGCCGCCCGAGGAGCCGCCGGACGAGCCCGGGGCGTAGACGCCCCCGACGCCCCGCTCGACGATCGGGGCCGGCGCCGGCACGCAACGTTTCCTGGCGGCGCGCCACGACGAGCCCGGCCCGCCAGCCAGGGGCGCGGCCACCTGCCGGGCACTGGACCGCTTCGGCGTCGATGCCGCTGCGTGCGATCAGCCACGAGATGATCGAGTTCGAGTTCCACATCTCCCCCGCGCCGAGCTCGTCGCGACCCCAGACGGCCGTCGGCACGTGCGGGACTGCGTCGTGGACTCGCTGCGACACACGTGGATCCTCCGTCAGTCGCTGCGGGCTCTGAACCGCTTCGGCGACGTCGGGAATGACGCCGTCGCGCCAGCGGCGCACCTCGTACCGGAAGATGCGCAAGCGCCCCGCCCTGCGGGCCCCGACTGCGCCCGAGGCGACGACGCCACGCTCCACGCCTGCGCCGGATGGGACAGGCGTCTGCTCGATCACGAACCGGCCCTCGGGCACGCGAACCTCGAGTGCGGAGTGGTAGAGGTCACACCGCGGCCGCCGCTGGAGCCGGGCTGCCACCCTCTCGAAGACGCGGCCGTTCCACCGCACCGAGTGGCCGCCGGCGCCGAGCGGGAGCCAGTAGAGGTCGACCCAGGATTCGGGCTCCGTCGTCAAACCGGCAGGTTCATGCCGCCCGGCAGTCGTACTCCTCGACGAGCGTCCACGGGGCGCCCTGCACGGACATCTCGTTCCTCCACCTCAGGCTCGGCGGGTCGCCGACGTCCCAGGTCATCCGGAGCCGGACGGGCGGATCGCCGAGCGACTCGAACGTGAGGATGTCCCCATCGATCTCGCCACGCAGGACCAGTGCGTGACCGTAGTTGTCGGCGACGGTGGCACGGTATTCGCCTGCGGACGGATCCCAGCCCGCGACCCAGTGCAGCTGCCAGCGCAGGACGAACGTCCCGTCGGTCAGGAACTGGTCCTGCCAGTA
>DAIOGR010000331.1:0-2912 GCA_036745155.1 Gaiella sp. | reverse complement strand
TCGACCTCGTCATCGCCGAGGGACACGACCCGGCGGCCCAGCACCCGTTCAAGGGAAACATGGACGTGGAGGCGCTCGACCGTCTCATCGCGACGCGCGGCGCCGAAAACGTGCCGGTCGTGATGATCACGATCACGAACAACTCCGGCGGCGGGCAGCCGGTCTCGCTGGAGAACCTCCGCGCCGTCCGCGCCGTCTGCGACCGCCACGGGGTGCCGCTCTACCTCGACGCCTGCCGCTTCGCGGAGAACGCCTGGTTCATCCGCGAGCGCGAGCCGGGCCAGGGAGAGCGCGACGTGGCAGACATCGTGCGGGAGGTGGCTGGTCTCGCGGACGGGATGACGATCAGCGCGAAGAAGGACCCGCTCGCGAACATCGGCGGCTGGCTCGCCACGAACGACGACGCGCTGGCCGAGCGCTGCCGCGCGCTGCTCGTGCTCACCGAGGGGTTCCCCACCTACGGTGGGCTCGCGGGCCGCGACCTGGAGGCGATCGCCCAGGGGCTCGAGGAGGCGGTGGCCCACGACTATCTGCGCTACCGCACCCGCTCCACCGCGTATCTCGGCGACGGGCTGCAGCGGGCCGGCATCCCGATCGTCCAGCCGGTGGGCGGCCATGCCGTCTACATCGACGCGCGCGGGCTGCTCCCCCACGTGCCCCCGCTCCACTACCCGGGGCAGGCGCTCGTCGTCGCGCTCTACGAGACGGGCGGCGTGCGCGGCTGCGAGATCGGCACCGTCATGTTCGGCCGCCAGCCCGACGGGACGGAGATCCCGGCGGCCATGGATCTCGTCCGCCTCGCGATCCCTCGCCGCACGTATACGCAGAGCCACGTCGACTACGTGATCGAGGTGTGCGGCGCAGTGGCGGAACGGGCGCCGCAGCTGACCGGGTACCGCATCGTCGAGGAGCCCGCCCAGCTGCGCCACTTCACGGCGCGATTCGAGCCCGTGCCCTGAGAGCCCGGGCCGTGCGCCCTGCCCGCGTCTGCGACAATCGCCGTGTGACCGCCCTCTACCGCAAGTACCGGCCGCTCGACTTCGGCCATGTCGTGGGGCAGGAAGCGGTCGTGCGGACGCTGCGCAACGCGATCGAGCACGACCAGGTGCGGCAGGCCTACATCTTCTCCGGTCCGCGTGGGACGGGAAAGACGTCGCTGGCACGGATCTTCGCCAAGGCGCTGAACGCCGAGGGCGGGCCGTCGACCACGTTCGACCCGGGCTCGCGGATCGCGCGGGCGATCGCGGACGGCAACTCGCTCGATGTGGTCGAGGTGGACGCCGCCTCGCAGCGCGGCATCGACGAAGCCAGGGAGATCCGCGAGCGGGCCGTGCTGCAGCCGGTCGAGGGGCGCTACAAGGTCTACATCGTCGACGAAGCCCACCAGCTCACGACGCCCGCCTGGCAGGCGCTGCTGAAGCTGATCGAGGAGCCGCCGCCGCATCTCGTCTTCATCTTCTGCACGACCGAGCTGAAGAGCGTGCTGCAGACCGTGCGCTCGCGCTGCCAGACGTTCGCGTTCCTGCGGCCCCGCCTGCAGGAGCTCGTCAGCGTCCTCCGCCGGGTCACCGAAGGGGAGGGGATCGACGCTCCCGACGCGGCGCTCGCGCTGATCGCGCGCGGGGCCCGGGGCTCCTTCCGGGACGCTGTCTCGACACTCGACCAGCTCGCCGCCGCCACCGAAGGCAAGGTGTCGGTGCAGGACGTGCTCCAGCTCGTCGGCGCTGTGGAGGAGGAGTCGCTGTTCCGCCTCTGCGACACCATCATCGACCGTGACACGGCCGGGACGCTCGTGTTCGTGGAAGAGCTGGCCGAGCAGGGCCAGGACCTCGGCCGGCTCGTCACCGACCTGCTGGAGCACCTGCGCCAGCTCCTGCTCGTCCAGCACCTCGGTCATGTGCCCGACTCGCTGCCGCTCACGGAGGAGACGAGAGAGCGCCTGCGCGAGCAGGCCAACCAGTTGCCGGAGCCGACCGTCGTCCGCCTGATCGACCTGCTCGCGGTGGCCGTCGAGGACATGCGCCAGGGCGGCGACCCACGCCTCCCGCTCGAGCTCGCGCTCGTGAAGGTGACACGCCCCTACGCCGACCTCTCCCGCGAGTCGCTCGCCCACCGCGTGGAGCTGCTCGAGGCGCGATCCCATGCCGGGCCCTCCGTCGCGGAGACGCGGGGAACCTCCCCCCAGCCCGCTCCCGCGGCGGGCCCGGCACCCGCCTTGGAGCCGCCGAGCGCCCCGCCCGGCGCCGACGACGCGCCCGCGGCCGGCCTACCGCCGCTCGAGCTGGCCCAACTGCAGGACGCCTGGCAGCGAGGGGTGCTCGAGTCCGTGCGGTCGCGGTCGATCCCGATCGCCACGCTGCTCGTCGAGGCGCATCCGGTCGGGCTCGACGGCGACACGCTCACGATCGAGTTCCCGCCCGAGGCCGACTTCCATCGCGCGCAGGTCGAGGACCCGAAGAACATCGCGCTGCTGCGCGACGCGCTCTACGAGGTGACCGGCCGCAAGCTCGGCATCACGACGGCGATCGGGGCCCCGGTGCTGGGGGCCGCGCGCACGGTCGACGACGAGCCGCTGTCCGAGGAAGACGTGATCTCGCTGCTGAAGGACACCTTCGACGCCCACGAAGTGGAGGAGCACTGATGGCGAAGTTCGACATGAACGCGATGCTGAAGCAGGCGCAGCAGATGCAGGAGCAGATGCTGGCTGCGCAGGAGGAGGCCCGCAAGGAGATCGTCGAGGCGACCTCGGGCGGCGGCATGGTCGCCGTCAAGGCGAACGGCGGCGGCGAGCTCGTGGAGATCCGGATCGACCCGAAGGCGATCGACCCCGACGACCCCGAGCTGCTGGCCGACATGGTGCTGGCGGCGGCCAACGAGGCCCTCCGCTCGGCCAGCGAGCTCGTCGAGTCGAA
>DAIOGR010000330.1:0-2919 GCA_036745155.1 Gaiella sp. | reverse complement strand
CCGTCGTACACGTGTGTCACGGTGAGCGACCCGGAGCTCACGTCGCCGATCCCCACGTCGAGCCAGAGGCTCTCGAGCTCACCGGGCGAGCAGTACCGCATCTCGGACTCGTGGGGCGCCGACGGGTCGACCGACACGGCGGCGTCCCAGTAGGCGCGGAGCATCGTCATCCCCTCGCGGTAGTCCCAGGTGCACGACGCGACGACGCCCCCCGGGCGCGTGACCCTGCGCATCTCGCGCACGCCCGCCGGCGCATCGGACATGAAGTTGACGACGAGCTGCGAGAGCGTCGCGTCGAACGTGTCGTCCGGGAACGGGAGCCGCTCCGCGCTTGCTTGGTGGACGTCCGCGCCCGGCGCTGCCGCATGGCAGGCTGCCACCAGCGTCTCGGATGGATCGACGGCGGCGACCGCTGCCGGTCCGGCCCGTGCCACGAGCGCCTCGGTGAGCGCTCCCGTGCCGCAGCCGACGTCCAGCACGCGGTCACCCGGCTTGATCCCTGCCGCTGCCGCTAACGCCGCTCCGAGCGGACGCGACCAGACACCCATGTACCGGTCGTAGGAGTCGGCCGCAACGCTGAAACCGGAGGCGCTGTCGCCCATCTGCTGCACTGTGCGCCTCCACCAGCGCGGCCGTCAAGCCGCCCCGCGCAATCGTCTAGGCTCGCCTGGTGAAGGTGCTTCTCGTCGGGGCCGGCGGCCGCGAGCACGCGCTCGCCTGGAAGCTCGCGCAATCGCCGCTGCTCACCGAGCTCCACGCGGCCCCCGGCAACCCGGGCATCGCCGCTCTCGGGCACTGTCACCCGGTGCGCGCCGAGGACGCGGAGGCGATCCTCGGGCTCGCCCGCTTCATCGACGTCGACCTCGTCGTCGTCGGGCCCGAGGTGCCGCTCGTCGCCGGGCTCGCCGACCTGCTCCGCCGCAACGGCATCGCCGTCTTCGGGCCCGGCAGGGCCGCCGCTGCGATCGAGGGGTCGAAGCGCTTCGCGAAGGAGGTGATGCGTGCTGCCGGCGTGCCCACCAGCGTCGACCTGTCCGAGCCCGTCGCCCCGTGTGTGCTCAAGGCGGACGGTCTCGCCGCCGGCAAGGGGGTCGTCGTCTGCCACACGCAGGCGGACGTCGAGGCCGGCCTGGCCGAGCTCGCCCAGCACGCCGGACAGCTTGTCGTCGAAGAGCTGCTCGAAGGCCCCGAGGTATCCGTCTTTGCGCTCTGCGACGGCGTCAACGCCCTCGCTCTGCCGGCTGCGCAGGACTTCAAGCGCGCCTACGACGGCGACCTCGGGCCGAACACCGGCGGCATGGGCTCGTACAGCCCGGTCACCGGCCTCGGCGCGGCAGAGGTGGAGGAGCTCGTCCAGACGATCCACCGGCCCGTGCTCGCCGAGCTCGCCCGGCGCGGCAGGCCGTTTTCCGGGACGCTCTTCGCCGGGCTGATGCTGACGGCCGCCGGCCCGCGCGTGCTCGAGTTCAACTGCCGCTACGGCGACCCCGAGACGCAGTCGCTCGTGCCGCTCCTCGAGGGCGACCTGCTCGAGGCGTGCGCCGCCGCGGCGTCCGGTGACCTGACAGGCGTATCGCTCGCCGTGGCGCCGGGCGCCGCCGTCACCGTGGTCGTCGCGGCCGGCGACTACCCGGCAGCGGGCGACCGCGGCTCCGTGATCGCCGGGATCGCCGACGCGGAGGCGACGGGTGCGAAC
Organism: Gaiella sp.; assembly: GCA_036745155.1. Taxonomy (GTDB): domain Bacteria; phylum Actinomycetota; class Thermoleophilia; order Gaiellales; family Gaiellaceae; genus Gaiella. The sequence goes on along the minus strand of DAIOGR010000330.1, from coordinate 1,223 downwards.
GTCTTCCACGCCGGCACGGCCCTGCGCGACGGCCAGGTCGTCACCTACGGGGGGCGTGTGCTCAACGTGACCGCCGCCCGCGCGACCGTCGCCGAGGCTCGCCGGGCCGCCTATGCGGCGGTCGACCGCATCAGCTTCTCCGGCGCTCGCTACCGTCGCGACATCGCTCTCGTCGCCACGCGGTAGGGGCGTGCCGGGCCGGGTCGCAGATCCGGGGCAGTCTCTACACTGGATTGCGTGATCCCCCGCTACTCCCGACCGGCCATGACCCGGATCTGGTCGGAGGAGGCGAAGCTGCAGCGCTGGCTCGACGTGGAGCTCGCGGCGCTCGAAGGCTGGTCTGCGACGGGTGCCATCCCCGCCGCCGCGGTCGCCTCGATCCGGGAGCGGGCGATCGTGCCCTCTCCCGAGCGCGTCGCCGAGCTCGAGCGACAGACGAACCACGACGTCGCCGCGTTCGTCGACGCCGTGGCCGAGGGGCTCGGGGCGGAAGGGCGCTGGTTCCACTACGGCCTCACGTCCTCCGACGTGCTCGACACGGCGCTGTCGCTCGCAGTGCAGGACGCCGGCGCGCTCGTGCTCGAAGGGGTCGACCGGGCGTTCCGCGCGGTCGTCACCCGGGCCGAGGAGCATCGTGAGACGCTCTGCATGGGCCGCACCCACGGCGTCCACGCGGAGCCGACCACCTTCGGCCTCAAGCTCGCCGGCTGGGCGTTCGCGCTCGACCGCGACCGCGACCGGCTGATCCAGGCGATCGAGGGGTTGCGTGTCGGGAAGCTCTCGGGGGCCGTCGGCACCTACTCCGCCACCGACCCCGAGGTCGAGCGGCTCGCCTGCGAGCGCCTCGGGCTCGAGCCTGCCCCCACCTCGACGCAGGTCCTGCAGCGCGACCGGCACGCCGAGCTGCTCTCGGCCCTCGCGCTCGCCGCCTCGTCGCTCGACCGCTTCGCCACCGAGATCAGGCACCTCGCGCGCACCGAGGTGCGCGAGGTCGAGGAGCCGTTCGGACGGGGCCAGAAGGGCTCGTCCGCCATGCCGCACAAGCGCAACCCGATCACCGCCGAGCGCATCTGCGGCCTCGCCCGCGTGGTGCGCGCCAACGCGATCGTCGGCCTCGAGAACGTGGCGCTCTGGCACGAGCGGGACATCTCCCATTCCTCGGCAGAGCGCGTCGTGCTGCCCGACTCGTTCCTCGCCGTCGACTACATGCTCGACCGCTTCGC
>DAIOGR010000329.1:0-2923 GCA_036745155.1 Gaiella sp. | reverse complement strand
GGCCGGCTCGACGTCGACGTCGTCCTGCTCCAGCACGAGTACGGGATCTTCGGCGGCCGCGACGGCGACTACGTCGCCTCGCTGGCCGAGGACCTGTCGCAACCGCTCGTGGTGACGCTGCACACGGTGCTGTCGCAGCCCACGCCGCACCAGGCGGCTGTGCTCGCGGCGTTGTGCGGTCAGGCCGAGCTCGTGATCGTGATGACGGACACCGCGCGTCGGCTCCTCGTCGACGGCGGCTCCTGCGCAGAGCACAAGGTGCGTGTCGTGCCGCACGGCGCGCCGCCGGTGCTGGCCCAGCGCGCCGAGGCGTACGCGTCGAAACGCGCCCTGGGCGACGGCACATCGGTGCGCGCGACCTACGGCGCCGAGGGACAGCGGTTCGTGCTCTCGACATTCGGGCTGATCTCCGCGGGGAAGGGCCTCGAGACGGCGATCGAGGCGATGCCTGCGATCGTCGAGCGCCATCCCGAGGTGCTTTACGTGATCGCGGGGCGGACGCATCCGGACATCGCGCACCGCGAGGGCGAGCGGTATCGGCTGACGCTGGAGCAGGCGGTGCTCGACCTGGGCCTCGAGGATCACGTGGAATTCGACGACCGCTTCCTCAGCGTCGACGAGATCGCCGACCTGCTGGCTGCGACCGATGTCTTCGTGACCCCGTACCGGGAGCGCGAGCAGATCTCGTCTGGTGCGCTCACCTTCGGCATCGCCGCCGGGTGCGGCGTCGTCTCGACTCCCTACTGGTACGCCCAGGACATGCTCAACTCGGGTGCCGGCGTGATCGTGCCGTTCGCCGACCCTGCCGCGCTCGCGGACGCCGTCTGCCACTACATCGAGGCGCCGGAGCAGCTGGCGGCCGCGCGCGCCGAGGCGCGGCGGATCGGAGCGCAGCTCGCCTGGCCGTCGGTCGCGGAGGCGACGGCTGCGGTGCTGCGGGAGGCGGTCGAGCTCGCGCCACGCCGCCGCCGGTCGGTCTCCGGCATCGACCAGCGGGTCGTGAGCATGCGGACGGATCATCTGCTCACGCTCGTGGACGACGTCGGCATCGTGCAGCACGCGAACGGCGTGATCCCGAGCCGCGAGAGCGGGTACTGCGTCGACGACGTCGCCCGGCTCGCCGTCGTCGCGCTCGAGCTCGCCCGCCGGGGCGACGAGCAGGTCTGGACGTCGACCCTCTACCGCTCGCTCGCGTTCCTCCAGGATGCGACCGACCCGCAGACCGGCATGCGGAACTTCATGGGCTACGACCGCCGCTGGCTGGACGAGCCGCACATCGGCGACCACGTCGGCCGCTCCATCTGGGCGCTCGGTGAGATCCTCTCCACCGCCTGGGTGCCCGCCGTCGTCGGCCCCACCGAGCGCCTGCTCGGCACGATCGTCCGCCTGCTTCCGCCGGCGCCGTCGCTGCGCACGGGCGCCTATGCCGCCCTCGGCCTCGCGCGCCTCGACCCCGACCGGCGCGAGCCGGAGGCGCGGCAGTTGCTGGAGCGCGTGATGGAACAGCTCTCGGCCGCCTACGCGGCCAACGCTCGCGACGGCTGGCGCTGGTTCGAGGACATGCTCAGCTACGACAACGCCAGGCTCCCGCATGCGCTCATCGTGGGCGGCGCCACCCTCGGCCGGGAGGAGCTGACGGAGACGGGCCTCGACGCGCTTCGCTGGCTGGGCGACGAGTCCGGCCTCGCCGATGGCACTCTGCGGCTGACCGGGCACGGCGGCCGTCAGCGCGGCGAGCCTGCTCCGGGAGCCGGAGACGAGCAGCCGCTCGACGCGTCCGCGTTCGTCGAGGCCGAGTTGGCCGCGTTCGTCGTCACCGGCGAGCCCGAGCACGGGCTGCGCGCCCAGCGCGCGTTCGACTGGTTCCTCGGCCGCAACCGCCTGCACCGGCCCCTCTACGACTTCGCCACCGGCGGCTGCAGCGACGGGCTCGGCGAGGAGACCACGAACGACAACGAAGGGGCCGAGTCGACGCTGGCCTTCCACCGGGCGGCGCTGCTGCTCGACACGGCAGGGCTGCCGGCCGTGCTCCGCCACCGGGCGCACGAGACGGTGACTGCATGAGCGAGCGGGAGCTCTTCCGCCGCCACCCGGCCAACCCGATCCTGACCGCAGAGCACTGGCCGTATCCCGCCAACGCGGTGTTCAACCCTGCAGCCGCGCAAGTCGACGGCACGACGGTGCTGCTCGTGCGCGTCGAGGACCTGACGGGTGTCTCGCACCTGACGGTCGCCCGCTCTGCCAACGGGATCGACGGGTGGGCGATCGATCCCAATCCGCTGCTCGCGCCGTCCGAAGGCGTCGAGAGCGAGCAGTGGGGCTTCGAGGACCCACGCGTCACCTTCGTGCCCGAGCACGAGCGCTGGGCGATCACGTGCACCGCCTACGGCCCGGCCGGGCCCGCCGTCTTCCTCGCGACGACCAGGGACTTCACGAGCGTCGAGCGACACGGGATCATCCGGCAGCCCGAGGACAAGAACGCCGCGCTCCTGCCCCACCGGATCGGCGGCAAGTGGATTCTCTTTCACCGCCCGAAGACCGATTTTGCCGGCTTCCGCGGTGAGATCCTGCTCTCCCGCTCGCCCGACCTGCACAACTGGAGCGCCCCCGAGCACGTACTCCAACCGCGCACCGGAGCCTGGTGGGACTCGCTCCGCATCGGCATCGGCCCGCCGCCGCTGCGTACGGAGCACGGCTGGCTCCTGATCTACCACGGCGTCAAGGAGACCATCGCCGGCGGCATCTACCGGGTTGGGCTCGCTCTCACAGACCTCGACGAGCCGACCCGCGTGGTGCGCCGGCTGCCGCAGTGGATCCTTGCGCCGCTGAGCCCGTACGAGCGCGAGGGTGACGTGCCCAACGTCGTCTTCCCGTGCGGCCTCGTCCACGACGAGGTCAGTGACGAGGTCCGGCTCTACTACGG
>DAIOGR010000328.1:0-2924 GCA_036745155.1 Gaiella sp. | reverse complement strand
CGGGGGATCGGATCGACCCGCTGCCAGGCGAGGCGCTGCTCCAGCGGGTCGCTGCCGCCGGCCGAGAAGGCCGAGTGGCGCTCCCAGCGCACCGTCTTGCACTCGACGAAGCTCGGCCCGCCGCCCTCTCTCGCACGCGCCACACCCTCGGACACCGCTGCGCGGACGGAGAGCACGTCGTTCCCGTCGACGATCGCCGCCGGCATCCCGAAGCCGCGGGCGCGGTCGGCGATGTCGGGCGTCGCCTGGCTCTTCGCGGTGGGGACGGAGATCGCGACCCCGTTGTTCTCGCAGATGAAGACGAGCGGCACGTTCCAGAGCATCGCCATGTTCATCGCCTCGAAGAACTCGCCCTCGCACGATGCGCCGTCGCCGAAGAAGCAGAGCACGACCTGGCCCGTGCCGCGGAACTGGCACGAGAGCGCCGCCCCACCCGCCATCGGGATGTGGCCGGCGACGATGGCGTTGGTCGACATCAGCCCGACCGACGGCTCCGAGAGGTGCATCGAGCCGCCCTTCCCCTTGCAGATCCCGGTGGCCCTGCCCATCAGCTCGGCCATCGTGCCGACCGGGTCGACGCCCTTGATCAGCACCTCACCGTGACCCCGGTAGGTCGCGAAGACGAGGTCGTCGGGGCGGAGCGCCGCGAGAGCTCCCGCCTTGATCGCCTCGGCACCGATGCACGGATGCGTCGAGCCGGGGATCAGGCCCTTGGCGAAGGCGTCGATCACCTCGTCCTCGAACGCCCGCACGCGCATCATCTCCCGGTACAGGGCCAGCAGCTGCTCGTCCGTGACCGCGCCCGGCCGCGGGCCGGGGACGACCTCGTCGACGGGGACAGGTGCGATCGTCATGCCGGCCCTCCCGGGAGCGTTGCGAGTTGCCGCTCGAGCGCGGCGAGCAGGCGTCCGCCCGCCTCGCCGTCGGCGGCACGGTGGTCGATGGCGACGTTGACCCACATCCGCGGTCTGACCCCGACCCAGCCGTCGACGGCCACGACCCGCTCGGCGACCCTCCCGGTCGCGATCATCGCGATCTGCGGACCCGACACGACGGGCGCGAAGAAGTCCACCGGGTAGGCACCGAGGTTCGAGAGGGTGCACGTGCCCCCGGCGAGATCGCGTCCGTCGGCGGAGCCGTCGCGGGCGGCCTCGACGAGCCGGCGACGCTCGCGCGACACCTCGGCGAGCGTGCGGGCGCCGGCATTGCGAAGGACGGGCGCGAGCACGCCGGTCGGAGTCGCGACCGCGAGCGAGAGATGCACGTCGGCGGCGCGCTCGACGGAGCCGTCCGCGCGGCGCCAGCCGTTCAGCTCGGGCACGTCCGCGAGGGCGCGCGCGAGTGCGACGACGAGCAGGTCGGTGATGGTCGCCCCGATGTCGGATCCTGCCAGGGCGGCGCGCGCTCGGACCAGCCCCTCGGCGTCGAGCTCGCCGCCGATGTGGACGTGCGGGATCTGCTGCCAGCTTGCGGTGATGTTCCGTACGACGGCCTCGCGGAGCGCGTCGTCGCTCACCGCCGCCTTCCCGCCGGCGGGAGCCGGAACGACGCCCGAGCCTGACGCGACGACGTCCCGGACGACAACGCGGCCACCGGGGCCCGACCCCCGCACCCCGGCGAGCTCGACGGCCCGCTCGCGGGCAACGCGCCGGGCGGCCGGGGACGCGATCGGGCCCGACCTGGCAGGTCGGGCGACCTCTGCCGCGACGGGGCCGGCGGCCGGGGCGGCAGGGTGCGAGGCCACCGCGGCGGTCGACGCCGGAGCCCGTTCCTGCGGCACGGCGGCCACTCCGGCCGGCTCGACCTCTGCAAGGAGCCCGTCGACGACGACGACGGCGCCCTCAGCGGCGACGATGTGCAGGACACCCGCGGCAGGCGCCTCGATCTCCACAGTCGCCTTGTCCGTCTCCAGCTCGACGATCGGCTGCCCCGCGGCGACGGGCTCGCCGTCGCCGACGAGCCAGCGGCTGACCATCGCGTCCTCCATCGAGATGGAGAGCTGTGTCAGCCTCACCGGCGTCATGCCACGAGGCGCTCGACGGCGGCGACGACGTCGGCGGCGTTCGGGTAGACCGCCTCGATCCCGCTCGGGGTGCAAGGAATCGGCACGTCCTTGCACGCGACCCGCTCCACGGGGGCATCGAGGTAGTCGAAGGCCTCCTCCATGCACCGCGCCGCGATCTCGGCTCCGAAGCCGAGCGTGCGATGCGCGTCGTGGGCAACCGCGAGGCGCAGTGTCTTGCGCAGCGATGCGAGGATCGTGTCCATGTCGAGGGGGGCCAGCGTGCGCGGGTCGATCACCTCGACCGAGATGCCGCGGCCGGCCAGCTGCTCGGCGGCCGTCAGCGCCTCGTCGACCATGCCCGACAGCGCCACGACGGTGACGTCGGAGCCCTCGCGCGCGATCCGCGCCCGGCCGAACGGGATCGGGTCTCCGGCCGGGTCGACATCTCCGCGCCGGCCGTAGAGACGGACGTTCTCGACGAAGAGGACGGGATTGTTGTCGAGCAGGGCGGTGCGCAACAGCCCATACGCATCGGCGGCGTTCGAGGGAACGGCGATCTTGATGCCCGGAACGTGCATGAACCACGACTCGAGGCTCTGGGAGTGCTGAGGCCCCATCCCCATCCTGGCCACGATGGGCGTCCGGATCACGAGCGGCACCGTGAGCTTCCCGCCCGTGAAGTAGTGCAGCTTCGCGGCCTGATTGAAGATCTGATCCATCGCGACGCCGACGAAGTCGAAGAACTCGATCTCGCAGACCGCACGCACGCCGGTGATCGCCAGGCCGATGGCGTAGCCGACGGTGGCGGACTCGCACAGCGGGGTGTCGCGGACCCTCTCCTCGCCGTACGCCTCGGCAAGTCCCCGCGTGACGCCAAAAGCGCCCCCGTAGGGACCGATGTCCTGGCCGATCAGCATCA
>DAIOGR010000327.1:0-2927 GCA_036745155.1 Gaiella sp. | reverse complement strand
GCGTGGTTGCAGACGTCGGTGGCGACGCCGAAGAGGATCACCTCGGACGGGTCGAGGATCGTGAGCAGCGCCTCGGCGTTCGGGTTCGTGAACACGTCGAAGCTCTTCTTGAGGACGAGCAGCTCCCTGCGGCCCTGCACGAGCGCGGCGAGCGGGCCGGGCGGGTAGGCGACGTGCGAGAGGGGAAGCGGATCGGCCTGGGAGGTCTCCGCGATCTTCTGTGCGCCCGGTGTGCCGCGCAGGCAGTGCGGCGGATAGGTGTCGACGAAGTCGGGCGTGTCGGAGATCTCCGGGTCCGTGAGCTCGTGGTCGTCGGCAGAAGCGACGTGGACGATGCCGGTGGCGTGGGCGAAGCGGACGAGCTGCGCCATGGCCGGCACGACCTCCTCGGCGCCCGGGACGACGAGCTTGCCGCCCGGCCGGATGAAATCGACCTGGGTGTCGACGTCCCACAGGATCGGCCTACCGGACACGCTCCAGCCTCTCGTTCGGCCGGAAGCGACGGCCGACCTTGGCGGTGGGGCGTCCGTCCGTCAGCACGATGTCCGCGGTGAAGTCGTTCTCGCCGCGGATCAGCGAGGAGCCGACGCCGTACGCGTCGACCGGCACGCCGCGTTGCTCGAACTGCTGGATCTTCTCGACGGAGAACCCGCCCGAGGCGACGATCTTGACGCGCTCGAAGCCGTCGGCGTCGAGGGCGTCGCGCACCTCGCGAACGAGCCGCTCGTTGACCCCTCGCGGGTCGAAGTCGCCCATGGCTTCCCACAGCGCCCGGTCGACGAGCTGCGACGACGTGTCGAGGCGCACGCCCCACAGCCGCGGGCCGAGCGCGCGGGCGACCTCGAGGGCGGTGCGGACGGAGTCGTTCTCGAAGTCGACGAGGACGGTGATGTGGAAGTCGTCGGCGGCCCAGTCGGCGAACTTCGTGGCGGCGAGCACCGTGTTGCCCCCGTAGGCGGCGATGAGCGCGTGGGGCACGGTGCCGACGCCGCGGCCGCCCCACCACGACGCCTGTGCGTCGGAGGTGACGCCGATCTCGGCGCCGAGCATGGCCCCGGCGACGTAGGCGGCGTAGCCGTCGCCGGTCTGCACGCGGTGGTGGTCGTGCCGCGCCGGCATGAAGATGATCGGCTTGCCCCGCGCCGCCTCGAGCACGCGGGCGGTGTTGGTCGAGATGAGCGTCCGCCGCGCGAGGACCCCGAGGTAGACGGTCTCGAGGTGGGCGAACAGGGTGTAGTCGCCCTCGATCGTCATCACGGTCTCCCACGGCTCGACGCGGTCGCCGTCGTGGAGGGCGTGCACGGTGAGGGAGTCCCAGTCGTGCGAGCAGAGCTTGAGGATCGCGATCGCCTCGTCGAGTCCCCCGAGCATGGCGTGCTTCTTCTGGAACACCTGCATGACGACGCGGGGGCGGCGGCCGTCCGCCAGGAGCGCGGCGCGGGTGTGATTGAAGTAGGCGTCGGTGTAGTAGCCCTCGCGCATCTTCTCGACGGGGAGGTCGAAGACGGACGGGTCGAGCCGCTCGCGCGCTACCCGGGCGGTGTCGCTCATCCGCGCTCCCCGGCTGCCGCCTCGGCGGCGAGGCAGGCGTCGAGGGCCGCCTGGGCGACGTCGAGTTGCGCGGCCGAGGGCTCGGCCGTGGACACGCGTGCCTGCAGCTCGTGGCCCGGCCGCGAGAGCGCCCGCGCGAGCGGGTGGCGCGGGTGGCGGCCCATCCACGCGAACACCTCGACCGCAGCGCCCATCGCCCCGAGCGCCCCGAGCGCGCGGGCTGCAGGGCGCACCGTCGCCGGTGCCCTGGCAGCGAGGGCCGCGGCCGCCGTGGAGGTGAGCAGCAGGGGGCCGACCAGATGCCCGCCGCAGCGATCGTGCTCCTTCGTGGCCGGTGCGTCCTGCTCGTAGGTGCCGATGGAGACGTGCTCGGCGCCGTGGTAGGCGGCGAGCTCCCCTCCTCGCAGGGCGATCGCAGCGGGAGCGAGCGACGCGAGCGTGGCGACCGCCTCCCGGGAGGCGAGGCCGAGCGTCGAGCGTCGCGCCAGGCCGGCCGCGACCGACCCGGCGACGACCGCGACGGCGACGAGGGGCCGCTCGAACGCGAAGCGCGCCTGGGGCAGGCGGCGGCGGACGTCGGGCAGGAGGGCGAACGCCTCTGCCAACCGGAGCGGGCCGCGCACGAACGGCGTCTGCACACCGGGCGCGAGGCGCGGCTTGGAGCCGGACGCGGAGACGATCTCGCCGTCGGGGGCGCGGACTGCGGCGCCCCAGGCTGTGGGGCCGTGCACGAGCACGCCGTTCGCGAGCGCCATGCCGCCGAGGCGCAGCTTCTCCATGAGGAGAGGGTAGCTTCCTGCCGTGGACCTGCAGCGCGTGACCGAGCTGATCGCGGCAGCCGGGGCCGAGCGGCCGCTCGTGCTCGTGGGCGTCGGCGGGCGGGGCGGCGCCGGCAAGACGACGCTGGCCTCGGCGCTCCCCGGCGCCCAGGTCGTCCCGACCGATGCGTTCTGGGACGGCGAGTCGTTCGACCTGTCACGCCTGCGTCGCGAGGTGCTCGAGCCACTCCTGCGGGGGGAGACTGCGCGCTACGCGGCCTACGACTGGGCGGCGCGTGCTCCCGCCGGAGAGCGGGAGGTGCAGCCGCGGGGGCTCGTCGTGATCGAAGGGGTCTGCGCGTTGCACCGGATGTTCCGCGCCGCCTACGACGTGCGGGTCTGGGTGGAGGCCCCGCGTGAGCTGCGCCTCGCACGCGGCGTCGCCCGCGACGGCGAGGGAGCGAGGGCGGAGTGGGAGGAGCGCTGGCTGCCGTCCGAGGACCGGTACGTCGAGCGCGACGACCCGGTCTCGTCGGCCCACGTGCTCGTCGACGGCTCGGGCGGCGGCGAGGTCGAGGGCACGGAGGCCCTCCAGCAGCTGTTCGGGTGAGGGCCAGC
>DAIOGR010000326.1:0-2958 GCA_036745155.1 Gaiella sp. | reverse complement strand
GCGTGGACTTCGACCTCTCGCCCGAGCACGAGCTCCTCCGCGACACGGTGCGCGGCTTCGCCCGCGACCGGGTCGCTCCGCTCGCCGAGGAGCTCGACCGCGAGTCCCGCTTCCCGCTCGAGCTCGTCCGCGAGCTGGCCGGGCTCGGGCTGATGGGCATCCCCTTCCCGGAGGAGCTCGGCGGGACAGGCGGCGACACGCTTGCCTACGCAATCGCCGTCGAGGAGCTCGCGCGCATCGACTCCTCCGTCGCGATCACCCTGGCGGCCCATACCTCGCTCGGGACGATGCCGATCTACCTGTTCGGCACGGACGCCCAGAGAGCGGAGTGGCTGCCGCAGCTCGCCTCGGGTGAGAGGCTCGCCGCCTTCGGCCTGACCGAGGCCGAGGCCGGCTCGGACGCGGGCGCCGCACGGACGACCGCCGAGCTACGCGACGGGCAGTGGGTCCTGAACGGCTCGAAGCTGTTCATCACGAACGCCGGCACCGACATCACCGCCTGCGTCACCATCACGGCACGCACGGGCGAGGACGAGATCTCGAACATCATCGTCCCGAACGGGACGCCCGGTTACGAGATCTCTGCGCCGCTGCACAAGCTGGGCTGGAAGGCGTCCGACACGCGCGCCCTCTCGTTCACGGACTGCTCGGTACCCGAGGCGAGCCTGCTGGGTGAGCGAGGCCAGGGTTTTCGCCAGTTCCTCGAGATCCTCGACGGGGGGAGGATCGCCGTCGCCGCGATGGGCGTCGGGCTCGCGCAGGGCGCCTACGACCTGGCGTCCGCCTACGCGAAGGAGCGCCGCCAGTTCGGCAGGCCGATCTCGTCGTTCCAGGCGATTCAGTTCCGGCTCGCCGACATGGCGACCGAGATCGAAGCCGGACGCGCCCTCGTCTGGAAGGCGGCCTGGCTGAAGGACCGCGGCCGGCCGTTCGCCCTCGAGGCGGCGATGGCGAAGCTGTACACGGGCGAGCTCTCGAACCGGGTCGTCAACGCGGCCCTCCAGGTTCACGGCGGCTACGGCTACATGGACGAGTTCCCCATCTCGCGCCTCTACCGCGACCAGAAGATCCTCGAGATCGGCGAGGGCACGAACGAGGTGCAGCGCATGGTGATCGCCCGCCACCTCGGCCTGTGACTCGCTGGCTCCTCGTAGCGGCCGCCGCCGCGCTCGCGCTCCCGCCGGCGGCTGCGGCCCACATCACCGTGAAGCCGCCCTTCGTCGAGGCGGGCGTGGCCACGGAGCTCACCTTCGCGACCCCGAACGAGCGGGCGCCGAAGGCGACCGTCGAGCTCTCTACGACGGCCCCACCCGGAGTGAAGCTCGTCTCAGCGGGTGCTCCAGCAGGCTGGGAGGCGAGCATCGCCGGCTCGACGGTGACCTGGCGCGGCGGGCGCATCGAGGGCGACCGCGTCGCGTCCTTCCCGATTCGGGTGCTCGCGCGCGTGCGCGCCGGCACCTACGAGTTCACGTCGGTGCAGCGGTATTCGGACGGCGGCGTCGTCCGCTGGCGGGCGAGCTTCAGCGTCCTGCCGGCGGAGGGGCCGGCCGCGCCCAGGCAGCATCCCTGGGGGGCTGTGATCGCCGGCGCGATCGGGCTCGTGGTGATCGCGGCGAGCCTGGTCGGGGTGCGACTCCTGCGCCGACGGTCACTTCAAGAGAGATAGCGGGCTCCCCTGGTACCGTCGTCGCCGTGCTCTTCCACCAGCTCCTGAACGACGACCTCGGGTGCGCGGCCTACCTGATCGGCTGCGAAGGCGCGCACGAGGCGGTGGCAGTCGATCCGCCGTACGCGATCGAGCCGTTGCTCGCCGAGGCGAAGCGGCGGGAGGTGCGCATCGTCCGCGTGCTCGAGACCCACACGCACGCCGACCACGTCTCGGGTCACGGGCGCCTCGCCCTCGATCACGGCATCCCGGTGAGCATCCATCGGAGCGCCGGCGTCGACTACCCCCACGATCCGCTGGAGGACGGCGACGAGATCATCGTGGGCAACGTGACGCTGCGCTGCATCCACACGCCGGGGCACCGGCCCGAGCACTGCTGCTTCACGGTGATCGACCGCACGCGGGCCGACGAGCCGTGGCTGCTGCTCACCGGCGACTCGCTCTTCGTCGGCGACACGGCGCGTCCTGACCTGGCCGTCGGCGCGGAGGAGGGCGCCGAGGGGCTCTTCCACTCGCTCGAGCGGCTGCTCGAGCTTCAGGACGGCGTCGAGGTGTACCCCGGGCACGTGGCCGGGTCGCTCTGCGGCAAGGGTATGAGCTCGAAGGCGTCCACCACGATCGGGTTCGAGCGGCGCTTCAACCCGATGCTCCAAATCAGCGCCGTCGGCGCGTTCATTGCCGAGTCCGCGGGCATCGGCGCGCCCAAGCCGCCGAACCTGGGCCGGATCGTCGACCTCAACCGCGGCCCCTTCCTGGGCACGCTGCCCGCGCCGGAGGAGCTGCCAGCACCGCCGGAGGGGGCGCAGCTCCTGGACGTGCGCCCGGTAGCGGACTTCGCGGCAGGGCACCGGGCGGGCGCCGTCAGCGCCCCCGTGAGCGGCACGAGCTTCTCCACCAAGGCCGGCTTCGTGCTCGACGCGGAGCGGCCGGTGGCCGTGCTCGCCGGCTCCGCCGACGAGGCCGCGCACGCCGTCCGGGGCCTGCGCTCGGTCGCGTTCCTCGACATCGCCGGCTTCGTGCTCGGCGGGGGCGACGAGCGCATGGAGACCGTCTCGACCGACGAGCTCGAAAGGCTCCTCGGGCAGGACGCCGTCACCGTGATCGACGTCCGCGAAGCCGACGAGGTCGAACAGGGCGGGATCCCGGGGAGTCTCAACGTGCCCTACCGGCTGGCCTGGACGTCCGAGGCCCTGCCTCGCGACCGCCCGCTCGTGACCGTGTGCGAGACGGGCCCGCGCGCCGCCGTCGCCGCCAGCGTGCTCCTCGCCCGAGGCTACGACGTGCGCCCCGTG
>DAIOGR010000325.1:0-2973 GCA_036745155.1 Gaiella sp. | reverse complement strand
CACGCCGGCGTCCCTCCTGGCGGTGTCACCAGGGGCGAGCTGATCGAGCGTCTCGGCGAGGGGCCGGCGGCCGTCGAGGGCGCGCACGACCTCGAGCGTCGCGGCGTCGAGCTCGGCGCGTATGCCGATGCCGTCGTCCAGGCTCAGGACCGGCTCGCCGTCGACCCAGGCACGATCGCGGAGCCGGCTCGTGGTGTGCACCGCGGCGGAGTCGGTGATCGTCACACGGGCTGCCAGCAGGACGCGGTCGGCGTCATGGGCGGCCATCAGGTCGTGGGCGTGAAACATGCGCTCTAGCTGCGCCGAGGCCGGCCCCAGCCTCCCTGCCGGCAGGGCGACCGTCGCGCGCCACGGTGCGCCGCCCCGGCGGCGCCGCAGCACGACGGCGCCGTAGGCGAGCGCCGCGATGCCCTGGCGGCTGTAGTAGTCGACCCACTCCTCCACGCGGGCGGCGTAGCGCCGCGGATCGTCCCGCAGCTCGCGGTTCCACGCAGCAGCGGTCGTGAGCGGATCCTCGGAGGCCGTATGCAGGAGCAGGGCGTCGCAGCCGCCGGCATCCAGCCAGGCCAGCGGCGCGGCGGCGGCGTCGGGCCCTGCCACGGCCCAGCTCACCATCATCGTCGCGAATCCCTCGTCCTCCAGCACGCTGGGCATCGTGCGAACGACGTGCTCGCTGACCCCGTCGCGCTCGAGGCCCCCGTCCCGGAAGACGGCCTCGAGCGAGGGCGAGACGACGTACGGCGGGTTGCACACGGCGAGGCCGAAGCGCTCGCCCTCGACGGGCTCGAAGAAGCTGCCGTGCCTCAGCTCGATCGTGGCGACCTCGTTGAGCGCCGCGTTGAAGGCGGCGAAGGCGAGCGCTCGCTCGCTCACGTCCGTCGCCACGACGTGCTCCGCGTGGCGTGCCAGGAGCAGGGCCTGCACGCCGAGGCCGGTGCCGAGGTCGAGCGCCCGCGAGACAGGGCGCCTCACGGTCAGGTGCGACAGGGTCAGCGACGGTCGCTGGGCTCCCGGGACGTGGTAGGCGCCCGCACCCGAGTCGGCACGGTCGGAAGCGAGCAGGAGATCGTCGTGTGGCACGAGGCGCACGGTGGCGACCGTCTCGCCGCCCCTCTCCCGTACGACGCCGGCTTCGGCGAGAGGGCCCGCGTCGCCGAGGGAGCGGTCGAGCAGGGTCGAGTCGACGGCGTCCTCGAGCAGAAACAGCCGGATCAGCAGGGCGAGCGCGTCCTCGCGCCCGTTCAGACGCAGGCGGTGGACGGCCAGCTCACGTCGGTCGACGAGCGAGGAGCCGTCGGCGTCGCCGGCCGCCGGGCGGAGCGCAGCCGCAATTGTGGGCGCGTCGTAGCCGGCGTCGCCGAGGACGGCCCGCAGCCTGCGTGCCGCGCGCACGTCGGGGGCGGCGAGCGGAAGGGGAGTTGCCGTCGTGTGCGCCAGCTCAGGCTTTCCCGTTCGCCTTCAGGTCCCAACCCTCGAGGATGGGGTCGCCGAGCGAGCCGTCCGCCTTCTGCGGCGTGTACGACACCTCGATCTTCGCGAAAGCGAGGCTGAACTGATCGACGGGCGGCTCGCCCTCGCCGCCCGAGACCTGGTAGCTGGAGACGAGGATGTCGGTCAGCCTGAGCTTGTAGAACTCCCCCGACTCGGCCTTGCGGACGGTGAGGATGCCCTCCTTGAGGTGCCGTCCCGACGCCGTGGCGGCAAACAGCCGCGGTGACGCCGTGCTGAGGGGGGCGACGAACGTCACGTCGGTGAACTGCGCCTTGCCGACCCCGCCGCCACCGCCGGAGCCGACGCTTCCCGCGTTCGAAACGCCCCAGCTGAAGGACTCGATCAGGAGCTCGTCCTTGTGCTTCGCGTCCCGGCTCTCGCCGGGGATCCCGTCGAGCTTCAGGAAGTAGTCCACTTGCGCCATGCGCCTATGCCTCCGGTGGGGAAGGGGTGAGTGAGAACGTGAACGTCACCGAGCGGCCCGGCAGGCCGGGTGCGACCGCAACCGTGTAGCTCCCGGCTGCGCCGGCGAACCGCTCCGTGCCGCCGACCACCGCCTGGGACGAGCCTTCGAGCCCCCCGGCGCCGAGGCCGAAGAGCTGGCCTCCCGGCAAGGTGAAGAGGTGCAGGGCGCCGCCGCCAGGCAGCGCCGCCGCGCGGAACGCGCCCACCGTCCGGCCGTCGTCGTCGACGAGCTCGCCGAACGGGCTGTCGGCGGCTGCCGCAGCCGTCCGCGCGTCGAGGTGGCGAGGCTCGACACGAAGGGCGTGCGCATGGAGCCTCAGCGGCGTCACCGCGGCCGCCACCGGGCTCGTGCCCGCCCTGGACGCGGCAAGCCCGCCGGCGCCGAAGCCGAGCGCTCCTGCCGCGGCGAGGCCGAGCCGTCCGAGCACGCTGCGGCGTGTCGTGCCGCCGTCTCTGCGGTCGAAGGCCGTCATCGCCCTACCACCCGGCTCGTATCCGTCCCGGCGGTGAAGCGGTTCACGTACACCGTTCCGCCCGGCCCGCGCAGGTAGATGCCGCGGTCGCTGATCTCGATCCGGAAGCGTCCGCTCGGGCTCGTCAGCGATCCCGTCCCCGGCGCTCCCTGGTCGCCCTTCGGGCCCGGCGGGCCGGTTGGTCCGGGAGGCCCCGCAATGCTCCATTCGAGGCGCCGCGGCGCCGGGCAGCGGGCCCAGCGAGCTTCGTCGGCGAGCTTGATCGTGCCCCCGTGCGAGATGCAGGCGCGGATCGTGTCCGCACCGGCTGACGTCGCCCGCGCCCAGGCTGCCTGCCCGGCCAGGGCGACGAGCAGACCGAGCGCGAGGCCGACGACGAGCGCAGCGGGGCCGGGCAGGCGGGCGTTCACGGACGAAATCTCCTTCTCCGAGAGGGCGGTGGCGCGTCGGGCGATTGAACGTCACGGCGCGGGCCGGGCCAATCACCCGATAGGAGCATCGGGGCCATCGATCGAGGGAACCTGGGCTAGGAACCCGGATCGGA
>DAIOGR010000324.1:0-2990 GCA_036745155.1 Gaiella sp. | reverse complement strand
CGACCTCGTCGATGTAGATGATCCCGGTCTCGGCCTTCTTGATGTCGAAGTCGGCCGCCTGGATCAGCTTCAGCAGGATGTTCTCGACGTCCTCGCCGACGTAGCCGGCCTCGGTGAGGGCGGTCGCGTCGGCGATCGCGAAGGGCACGTTGAGGATGCGGGCGAGCGTCTGGGCGAGGAGCGTCTTGCCGCAGCCGGTCGGGCCGAGCAGCAGGATGTTCGACTTCTGCAGCTCGACGTCGCCCTCCTCCACCTGGCCCATGCGCACCCGCTTGTAGTGGTTGTAGACGGCCACCGACAGCGTCCGCTTCGCCTCCTCCTGCGAGACGACGTAGTCGTTCAGCACCGCATAGATGTCGCGCGGGCGCGGCAGGTTGTCCAGGTCGAGCGAGGACGGGGCGGTGAGCTCCTCGTCGATGATCTCGTTGCAGAGATCGATGCACTCGTCGCAGATGTAGACGCCGGGACCGGCGATCAGCTTCTTGACCTGGCGCTGGCTCTTGCCGCAGAAGCTGCAGAGCAGCTGCTCATTCCCGTCGCTCGCTCGGGCCACGTCTCTCCTTTTACTCCGATTTGCCGGTTTCGGCTACGGGTAGACGCTCAGCGGTGGGTGATCACCCGGTCGATGATCCCGTACTCCGTGGCCTCTTCGGAGGTCATGAAGTAGTCACGATCCATGTCCTGGCGCACCTTGTCGATCGACTGTCCCGAGTGGTGCGCCATGATCTCTTCGAGCTTTCGCTTCAGGGCGATGGTCTCCTTGGCGTGAATCTCGATGTCGGAGGCCTGACCCTGGTAGCCGCCCCACACCTGGTGGATCAGGATCTTGGCATTCGGCAGCGCCATCCGCTTCCCTGCGGCACCACCGGCGAGCAGCAGCGCACCCATGCTCATGGCGATGCCGACGCAGATCGTCGACACGTCCGGCTTGATGAACTGCATCGTGTCGTAGATCGCGAGGCCGGCGTACACCGAGCCGCCCGGCGAGTTGACGTACAGGTAGATGTCCTTCTCCGGGTCCTCGGACTCGAGATGAAGCAACTGCGCGACGATCAGGTTGGCGATCTGGTCGTCGACCTGCGTGCCGAGGAAGATGATCCTCTCGTTCAGCAGGCGGGAGTAGATGTCGAACGACCGCTCGCCGCGCGAGGTCTGCTCGATCACCATCGGGATCAACGGGCTCATTCGGGCTCCTTGCTACCTGGGGTCCACAACTTCTTCTCCGGCTCCGTGTTTTCCTTGTCCGGCGTCCAGAGCTTCTCGCGCGCGTCCGCGAGCTCGGCCGAGATCGGCTTCACGTCGGCGGCGAGACGGTCGAGCGCCGCCTTCAGCCGCAGGTCTTCGCGCAGCGACTCGTGGTGCCCGTGCGCCCAGATGTCGGCAATCACCTCGTCCGGGTCGTCGCCGGACGCTTCGGCCTGCTCCCGGATCAGCTCCTTCACCTCGTCGTCGGACACCTCGATACCGGCCTGCTCGGCCACAGCCTCGAGGGCCAGCTCGCGGGCGACCGACTGGGCGGCCTCCGCGCGCATCTGCGAGACAAGGAGCTCCGGGGACTGTCCTGTCACCTGGAAGTACGTCTCGGGCGCGATGCCACGGCGTCCGAGCGAGCGCACGAACCCGTCGAGCAGCTCGCGTGCGCGCGTCTCCACGAGCGGCCCCGCGGCCTCGACCTTCGACTCGGCCACGAGCCGGTCGACGGCGGCGGCACGGAAGGCGGCGTCGATCTCCTCCTCGAGCGCGACACCGATACGTCCCTCGATGTCGGCGCGCAGGTCGGCGAGCGAGTCGAACTCGCTGGCGGAGCGGGCGAGCTCGTCGTCGATCTCCGGCAGCACCTTCTCGTTCACGTGCTTGACGGACACGGTCACAGCGGCCGTCGTGCCGTCCGCCAGCTCGTAGCTGACGTCCCGCAGCTCCCCGGCCTTCGCCCCCAGCAGCGCCTGCTCGACCTCCTCGACGAGACGGCCCGAGCCGAGCTCGACGACGGTGTCCGACTGGGACTCACCGGAGGGGGTGACGAGGTCGACGACGAGTGCGTCCCCCTGCTGTGCGCCGCGATCGCCCGCCGGGACGAGCTCCGCCACCGACTCGCGCAGCGCCTCGAGCTCCTGGTCGACGAGCTCCTGCGGGATCTCCGCCTCGGCGCGCGGAACCTCGAGCTGCGTCCAGTCCACGATCTCCGGGATCGGCTGCACCTCGACGGTCGCCGTGAACGACCACGGCTCGCCGTCGCTCGTGGGCAGCTCGAAGTCGAACTCCGGCGGCGACACCGGCCGCAGGCGGGTGCGGGCCGCGGTGGTCCAGAACCAGCCGCTGATGTGGGAGTCGACGGCCTCGGCCCAGATCCGGTCCTTGCCGATGCGCGAGACGAGGACCGGCATCGGCACTTTCCCCTTGCGGAAGCCCGGGATCTTGACGCTCTCGGCGAGATCGCTGGTCGCGTGCTCAACCGCGTGCTCGAGCTCGTGCGGCGACACGTCCACGGTGAGGCGGACGCGATTGTCCCCGAGTTGCTCGACCTGGCCGCTCATCGGTGGCCATTCAAGCAGACGGGGGTTCCCGTCCCGGCGGCCTGCCGCCGAATCGAGGCGGACCGCTCCGTCCGGCGCCGGTCCTACCCTTCCCCCATGCTGCTCGGAATCATCCTGCTCGGGGCTGTTTTTCTCTTCGGGCTCGCGCTCGGGACGATCACCCGCCGTCCACTCGCCACCGCGTCGGTGGTGGTGGCGGCGTTCGTCGCCGCGCTCGTCCTGCAGACACACGAGCCGGCGGTCGGATTCGCCGCGTTCGCGTTGATCTCGCTGGCCGGGCTCGTGGTCGACTCGGTGCGCGAGACCGTCGGCCTGTTGATCGGCCGCTGAGAGACCCCCCGCTGAGATCGTCTAGTCTGCGTCCGCGCCCGCGGGTGTGGCGGAACTGGTAGACGCGACGGGTTTAGGTCCCGTTGGGCTTCGGCTCTTGGAGGTTCGAGTCCTCTCGCCCGCACT
>DAIOGR010000323.1:0-2991 GCA_036745155.1 Gaiella sp. | reverse complement strand
CACTAGACCAGCACCCCGGGCAGACGCAGGCCCATCGTGTCGCCGAAGCCGAACGCGCGATTGACGTTCTGGATCGCCTGGCCGGCGGCGCCCTTGCCGAGATTGTCCTCGGCGCAGATCACGATCGTGCGATCGGTGAAGCGATCGGTGAAGACGCCGATCTCGGCCGTGTCGGTGTGCTGGACACGGGACAGCTCGGGCGCCACTCCCTCGGGCAGCACCGTGACGACCTCGCTCGCCGCATATGCCTGCTCGAGCAGCGCCCGCAGGTCGGGGCCCGTCGAGCGCACGTTGCACGTGGCGATCAGGCCGCGCCGAACGGGGAGCAGGTGCGGTGTGAACGAGACGGGGAAGCCGAGCAGCTGGGCGATCTCGGGCACGTGCTGATGCTCGCCGACCTTGTACGGCGAGACGTTCTCGAGCACGAAGCCGGCATGGGTGGAGGGCTTCAGCGTGCGGCCCGCCCCGGTCATGCCCGACTTCGCGTCGACGACGACGGAGCCCGGCTCGATCGCCCCCTTCAGCGGCGCGAGCGCGAGCAGCGTCGCGGTCGCGTAGCAACCGGGGTTGGCAATCAGGCGGCCCGTGCCCTCGACGAGCTCGGGCAGGCCGTACACCCACTGCGCGAGGTCGCCGGGCCGGGGGTGGGTGAAGCCGTACCAGCGCTCGTACTGAGAGGGGTCGTGGAGGCGATGTGCGCCCGAGAGGTCGACGACGACGCCCTCGGCGGGCGGCTCCAGCGCGGCGGCCTCCTCGTGCGAGAGGCAGAGAAACGTGACGTCGGCGCCCGCGGCGAGCGCCGCGTCGTTCGCGACGAAGACGGGGACCTGCGACGTCCCGTTCCGGTTCAGGCGTGGGTCGAGTGCCGTCGCCGGCCGGCCGGCAAGCGAGCTCGAGCCCACGGCGACGAGCTCGAGCTGCGGGTGCGCGAGCACCCGGTCCAGCGTCTCCTGACCGGTGTAGCCGGCCGCTCCGACGATGCTGACAGAGGGCATGGAATGCATAGTATGCACTTGCTCCGAGATGTATGCAGATGGCCCGCCTGTGCTGGTCGCTCGCTAGCCGGCGCGGCGGGGGAACGGGCCGCCGGCTAGCCGCTCGGCGGCAGCGTCACGAAGGCGGACGGCGCCGGGAGCACACCCGTCGCGGGCCGTGTCACAAAGCTGCCCTCCGCCCTCTGCATCGTGCCACGAGGATAATCACAGCACGCGCCCGGGACAAGGGCCGGCACGGGAACGACGGGGCGACCGCTGCTTGCCACTAATCGATTGTTCAGGCACACTCAGATCTCCGATGCTCTGCCTCGCCGTATCCCCAGAGGTATGCGATCCGCGCCGCGCGGTATCGCGCGGCGCCGGCATCGAGCTGACTCTCATTCTCCCCGTCTAGGGGGAGATGTCGCTCACGCGCCCGCCACACCGGCGCACACGCCGACCGAGACGACGCCAGAGGTACGCCCACCGGGCGAACGAAGAAGGAGATCGAGCACCGTGACACCCAAGACAAGAGATACAGGGCCGAGCCGTACGTCGACCGTCCAGCTGGCGGAAGCGCGGCCGATCCGGCTGTGCCGGGGGGTGGGACGATGAAGATGAACGGTGCGGACGCGATCCTCCGCTCGCTCGAGGCGGAGGGCGTGGAGGTGATGTTCGGGATCCCCGGAGGCGCGATCATGCCGACGTACGACGCAATGGCCCGCGGCACGACCGTGCGCCACGTGCTCGCACGGCACGAGCAGGGGGCGGGCCACATGGCGCAGGGCTACGCGCGCGCCTCCGGCCGGGTGGGCGTCGCCATCGCGACCTCAGGCCCGGGCGCCACGAACCTCGTCACGCCCATCGCCGACGCGTGGATGGATTCGACCCCGCTCGTGTGCATCACCGGGCAGGTGCGCTCCAGCCTGATCGGCACCGATGCCTTCCAGGAATGCGACATCACGGGCATCACGATGCCCGTCGTCAAGCACTCGTGGCTCGTCCAGGACGTGCGCGAGATCCCCGAGATCATGAAGGCGGCGTTCCACGTCGCTCGCACGGGCCGCTGCGGCCCGGTCCTGGTCGACGTCCCGCGCGACATCCAGGAGGCCGAGCTCGACTTCTCCTACCCGGACAAGGTCGACCTGCCCGGCTGGCGTCCCCCGTCGAAGGTCCACCCGCTGCAGATCCGGGAGGCGGCGGAACGGATCGCCCACGCCGAGAAGCCCGTCCTGTACGCGGGCGGCGGCACACTCAACGGCGAGGCGTGCGACGAGCTGCGGCGGCTGGCCGAGGTGGGCCGGCTGCCGGTGATCACGACCCTGATGGGCAAGGGTGCGTTCCCCGAGACGCACGAGCTCCATTTCGGCTGGCCCGGCATGCACGGCACGAAGTGGTCGAACATCGCCATGAACACCTGCGACGTGCTCGTGGCGATCGGCGCGCGGTTCGACGACCGCGTCACCGGCAAGC
The DNA here is from genome assembly GCA_036745155.1 of Gaiella sp. Lineage (GTDB taxonomy): Bacteria > Actinomycetota > Thermoleophilia > Gaiellales > Gaiellaceae > Gaiella. The sequence goes on along the minus strand of DAIOGR010000323.1, from coordinate 544 downwards.
TGTCCGCGTTCGCCCCGGGCGCCACCGTCGTCCACCTCGACATCGACCCGGCGGAGATCTCCAAGCTGCGCGACGCCGACATCCCGGTCGTGGGACCGCTGAAGAAGGCGCTCGCCGAGCTCACGAAGGCAGTGGCCGCGCACCGTGAGGCCGGCGTCCCGGCCCCCGAGGCCTGGGTGCAGAAGATCGAGGCGTGGCGCGACGAGTTCCCGCTCCGGTACGGCACGAGCACGGAGTGGCTGAAGCCGCAGAAGCTGATGGAGACCCTGCAGGAGCTCACGGCCGGCGACGACGTGATCTTCACGACCGGCGTGGGTCAGCACCAGATGTGGGCGATGCAGTACCTCCTGACGGAGCGGCCGCGGAACTTCATCAGTTCCGGCGGCCTCGGGACGATGGGGTTCGGGATCCCGGCCGCGATCGGCGCGAAAGCCGCGCGCCCCGAGGCGAAGGTCGTCTGCGTCGACGGCGACGGCTGCTTCCAGATGACCGCCCAGGAGCTGACGACCGCCGTGCTCGACGACCTGCCGGTCGTGGTGGTGCT
>DAIOGR010000322.1:0-2998 GCA_036745155.1 Gaiella sp. | reverse complement strand
GTGCCGAAGAGCAGCTTGTGCTCGACGCGGTACTCGATCGCCTGGATCAGCGCGCCGTAGAGCAGCCAGCGGCGGCCGACGAGCGCCGAGACGTCCGCGTACACGTGCGGGTGGCGCCGGATCACGGCGATCGCCTCCTCGAACCAGGGGTGGCCCAGGTGGGCGATCACGATGCGCAGCTCCGGGAAGCGGAGCGCGATCTCGTCCAGCAGGATCGGGCGCGCCTGCAGCAGCGAGCCGGCGCGCGCGAAGGTCGTGCCCTGGTGGATCAGCATCGGCAGCTCGAGCCGCTCGAGCGCCTCGCAGACGCGCAGGAACTGCGGCCCGAGCGGGTCGACGTCCTGGTAGATCGGCCCGAGCTTGCAGCCGGCGAGGCTGAGGTCGCCCTTCATCCGCTCGAGCTCCTCGAGCGCTCCCGGTGACGACGGGACGACCGACCCGAAGCCGATCAGCCGGGCGGGATCGCGGGCCACGTACGCGGCGACGTAGTCGTTCGGGACGACGAACCCGGCGGCCGGTGCGTCGAACGCGAGCACGACGGCGCGGTCCACGCCGTCGAGCGCCTGGGCGAAGTGCTCGTCGAGCGTGACGCCCAGCTTCACCTCCGCCCACGCAGCGCGTGCCTGCTCGGCGAACTCCTCGCGGATGTGCTCCGGGTACTCGCCGACGTGTGTATGAATGTCGACGATCACTGCGAGGAGGGTGGACGGGTGAGGATCACCGGCATCGAGACGCTACCTGTGAGCGTCGGCGCGGGCTACGACTTCGCCGTGCTGCTCGTCCTCGTCCGCACCGACGAGGGCCTGACCGGCATCGGCGAGGCGAGCCTCGCCGGCCGCAGTCGGGGCGTGATCGGCATCCTCGACCACTTCGCGGAGCTGCTCGTGGGCAAGGATCCCGGCAGGATCGAGCACTGGTGGGGCGAGCTGACCCGGGGGACGTTCTGGTCGAACGGCCAGGTCGTCATGAGTGCCGTCGCGGGGATCGACATCGCCCTCTGGGACCTGAAGGGCAAGGCGCTCGGCGTGCCCGTCTACGACCTGCTCGGCGGCCCGACGCGGGAGAAGGTGCGCGTCTATCGCCACCTCGCCGGCGACACGACGGGGGCGCTTGTCGAGGACGGGCTGCGCTGGCGCGAGCAGGGGTTCAGCGCGCTTCGCTTCGGCCCGCTCGCCGCGTTCGACGAGCAGGGGCTGAGCCGGTGGGACCCGCAGCGGTCGATCGTCGAGACGATCGCCGCGGCGGAGGCGCTGCGCGACGGGCTCGGAGACGGCGTCGACCTCCTGCTCGACGCGCACACGATGTTCTCGCCGGCCGAGGCGGCCTACCTCGGCCACGCCCTCGAGCCGTGCCGGCTCTTCTTCTACGAGGACCCGATCCGCCCGCTCAACCCGCTGTCGCTCCGCCTCGTGCGCGACAAGGTGAACCTGCCGATCGCGACGGGCGAGCAGCTCGCGCACAAGTGGGAGTTCCAGCCGCTGATCGAGAACGAGCTCCTCGACTACCTCCGCGTGGACCTGGTGCACGCGGGCGGGATCACGGAGGCGAAGAAGATCCTGGCCATGGGCGAGGCGCACGGGCAGCGCTCCGCCCTCCACCACGCGAGCTCGCCGGTCAACGGCGTCGCCTGCCTGCACGTGGACCTGGCGGTGCCGAACTTCGGCATCCAGGAGTGGATGGAGCTGGAGCCGCTCTACGAGCTCTTCCCGAACGCCCCCCGGGCGCAGGACGGCCACGTCGTGCCGCCCGACGGCCCCGGCCTGGGGCTCGAGCTGGACGAAGCGGAGGCTCGCCGGCGGCCGTCGCGCGACGCGGCGCTCCCCTCACGCTCCTGGCCCGACGGGGGCGTCGCCGACTACTGAGACCGGCTCTAGGCGGCCGTCTTCGGCTCGCGGGTGGGCGAGAGCTCCTGGAGCAGGTCGGTCGCTGCCTCGGTCGTCTGCTCCAGGCAGCCGGCAGCGAACGGCGACTGTTGCTCCTGGTAGCGACCCGTCCCGTAGGTCGCGTGCGGCGGCAGGTAGCCGACGCCGCCGTTCGTCGTCATCAGGACGAGCAGAGGGGTGCCTGCGAAGCGCTCGCGCAGCTCGGCCTGGAACTCGGAGTACGGCTCGTTCGGCAGGGCCACGAGCAGAGCCTCCCCGAGGCGCCATCCCCACAACGGCATCTGGTGCACCGGGTCGTCGCCGAGCGCCTCGCGCAGGAGGGCGCGTCTCAGTGCCTTTTCGCGCTCCTGCGGCGAGTCGGGCTGCGAGCCGGAGATGCTCTCGACGACGCCGAGGTCCTTCTTTCGCTGCAGTGGCACCTGCGACAGCACGCGCTCCAGGACCCCCGCCCGCTCGAGCTGGGCCGGCTCGCAGGGCTCGTAGGCCCACGTGCCCAGGTTCGCCCCCGAGGCCACGATGCCGGTGTAGACGAAGCGTGTCCCCGCCGGCGGGATGCCTTCGAGCGCGGCGGCCGCCGCGTGCCCGAGTCGGCGGCCGTTGCGATCGGCCACCGCGGGGTCGCCGACGTAGTCGTCGCGCGGTGCGAGCTCGCCCGAGGCGCCCTGGAGGAAGAGCGCGGGCGCCCCGAAGGCGGCCTCCACTACCTCGCGCGCGGCGCCGACGTAGTCGGGCGAGAGGAGGCGGTTGTCCCACGCGAGCGTGGTCGGGTGGCAGGCGTAGTTGAAGATCGTTGCGAGCGCGCCGCCGTCATCCCCGGTCACGCGTGCCACGAGCACGGTGTCGTCGGCCTCGCCGTCGGGGTTGTAGCCGGCCGCGAAGCGGCCCGCCTGCTCGTCCCAGAGGTCGCGGTTCGCGGCCAGGGAGCAACGGCCGGTGCCGTAGCCCACGAACGCCGGTGTCAGGCGTGAGCGGGCCTCGAGCACGGCGTCGCCGACCTCGTGGGCCAGCCGCTCGAGGTACGGCCCGATCAGCTCGGTGCCGGGCTTGCCGGTGAGCCGCGAGTTCGTGTTCGCTCCCGCGTGCGTGTGGGACATCTGGATCAGGAGCTCCGACTC
>DAIOGR010000321.1:0-3000 GCA_036745155.1 Gaiella sp. | reverse complement strand
GCGCCGCCCAGCTCCGCCTCGGAGTCCCCCGAGGTCTCGGCGCTGACACCGTCCACCCGGAAGTAGACCAGGGTCTCGGAGCCGAGTTGCTCGGTGATCTCGACCGTGACCGGGAGCGCGGCTGCCCCCGGTGCGAGGCGCGCGTCCGAGAAGTACTCGGGCCGGAGGCCCACGACCACCTCTCCGTCGCGACGTCGCAGGCCCGCGGCCGCCTTCTCGGGGAGCGGCAGGCTGTAGTCGCCGAAGGAGATCGCGCCGCCGGCGAGCCGGGCGCGGAGGAAGTTCATCGCCGGGCTGCCGATGAACGACGCCACGAACGTGTTCGCTGGCCTGTTGTAGAGGACGTCGGGAGCGTCGACCTGCTGGACAACGCCGCGGTCGAGCACTGCGACACGCTGGCCCAGCGTCATCGCCTCGACCTGGTCGTGCGTGACGTACAGCGTCGTCACGCCGAGGCGCTGGTGCAGCTTCACGAGCTCGGCTCGCATCTGCACCCGCAGCTTCGCGTCCAGGTTGGAGAGCGGCTCGTCCATCAGGAACGACTGCGGATGGCGGACGATCGCGCGTCCCATCGCCACGCGCTGGCGCTGCCCGCCGGAGAGAGCACGCGGCTTGCGATCGAGCAGCTCCTCGAGGCCGAGCAGCGTGGCCGCCTCGGCGATCCGCTGCTCCCGCTCGGGCTTGGGCATCCTCTGCGTCTCGAGTGGGAACCCGATGTTGCCGCGCACGGTCATGTGCGGGTAGAGGGCGTAGTTCTGGAAGACCATGGCGATGTCGCGATCGACCGGGTCGAGGTCGTTGACGACGACGTCGCCCACGAGGATCTCGCCTGCCGTCGGATCCTCGAGGCCCGCGACCATCCTCAGCGCCGTCGTCTTCCCGCACCCCGAGGGACCGACGAAGATCATGAACTCGCCGTCTTCGATCCGGAGGTCGAGGTCGTCGACGGCGATCGTCCCGTCCGGGAAGCGCTTGGTGACGCCACGGAACTCGATCGCGGCCATCTATGCCAACCGGAAGCGGGCGATCGCGTCGGGGTCGAGCTCGACGCCGAGCCCCGGCCCCCGCGGCACTGCGAGCCGCCCGCCCTGGAGCACGAACGGCTCCCGCAGGATGCCGTTGACGAGCGGCGAGTCCGCGACGGAGTACTCCGACCAGGTGGGACGGTCGAGCGTGGCGACGTAGTGCAGCGACGCCGCCACGAGGATGCCGGTGGAGAAGCAGTGGGGCACGATCTCGACGCTGGACGAGCGCTCCAGCAGGGCGATCTGGCGCGCGACCGTGAACCCGCCGCAGCGGGCGAGATCGGGCTGGAGCACGTCGATGCGACCCTGCTCGACGAGCGCGCGAAACGGCGCCAGCGTCTCGTCCGCCTCGCCTGCTGCGATCCGCACGTCGGCCCGCTCGGCGAGGCGGCGGTACCCGTCCAGGTCGTCGGGCTGGAGCGCCTCCTCGAACCAGTACAGGTCGTGCTCCTCGACCCGGCGCAGCAGCTCCAGCGCGCGCTTGACGGTGTACGCGCGGCCCCCGTCGAGCATGAGAGCGCGTCCAGGCCCGAGGGTCTCGCGTGCCGCGCGGACGAGCCGCTCGTCGTGCGCGAGGTCGGTGCCGAGCGGGCCCCACCCCAGCTTGAGAGCTGTGTAACCGGCCCCGACCGCCCGCTCGGCGATGCGACGCACATCGTCTGCAGTGCCCGGCATCACCTCGCTCGCATACACCGGTATGTGGTCGAGCCGCCGGCCGCCGAGGAGCTCGCTGACGGGCCGGCCCGCCGCCTTGCCCGCGAGGTCCCAGAGCGCGATGTCGATGGCGCTGATCACGTGCAGGGCCGCGCCCCGGCGGCCGTAGTGGTCGCTGGCGTGGAAGAGGCGCTGCCAGAGCCGGTCGACCTGGAGCGGGTCCTCGCCGACGAGCACCTCGCGCAGACCGCGCGCGACCGCGTGCGAGGACGGCATCTCGACGATCGTGCGGGCGAGCAGAGGCGCCGTGTCGGCCTCGCCGACCCCGTCGATGCCCTCGTCGGTGTGGATGCGCACGAGGAACGCATCCTGTGTGCCGTCGGCACGCGTGGCGTCGACCTGGTCGAGGCGCAGGACGATCGGCTCGACGTCCGTGATCCTCATCGACGTTGACGCAGTGCCGCTTTGACGTGAGCATGCATGGCCAGGCTGACCATAACGGGCGGCGCGATGCGGCGAACGAGCGAGCGAGGGCACGTGAGACGATTCGAGAGGTGTGCGAGCGCCGGGAACGGCGGCCTCGCGGGAACGAGAAGGCAACCGTGACGCTGCTTCAGGGACGGGCGGCCCTCGTCACGGGCGCCGCCAACGGGATCGGACGCGCGATCGCCGAGCGGCTCGTGCTCGAGGGCGCACGCGTGGCGGCCGTGGACGTCGAGGCCGTGCCGGCGCTCGGGCCTGCGGTGCAGGCGGTGCGCTGGGACCTGTCGGACACGGACTCGCTCGAGTCCCTGCTCGCCGAGGCGGAGGCGGCGGTAGGACCGATCGACGTGCTCGTCAACAACGCCGGCGTGTTCGAGCCGGCACGCGCCGTCGACCTCACGCTGGCGTCGTACCGCCGCGTGCTCGCCGTCAACCTCGACGCCCCCGTGCTCCTCGCGAGCCGGGCCGCCCGTGGCATGGCCGAGCGGGGCTACGGCCGGATCGTGAACATCACGTCGATCCACGGGCGCTTCGGCGAGGAGCAGGCGCTCTCGTACGATGTCGCCAAGGGCGGGCTGGAGCAGGCGACACGCACGTTGGCCGTCGAGCTCTCCCGGCACGGAGTGCTCGTGAACGCCGTCGCCCCGGGGTTCGTCGCCACCCGCATGTCGGTCGTCGACGGAGTCAACGAGCTCGAGAGCGAGTGGTTCGAGGACGTGTACCTCAAGCACGGGAAGCTGCCGATCCGGCGCTACGCGCTGCCGCAGGAGATCGCGGAGCACGTCGCCTGGCTCGCCAGCGAGCGAAACTCGTACGTCACCGGGCAGGTGCTGACGGT
>DAIOGR010000320.1:0-3002 GCA_036745155.1 Gaiella sp. | reverse complement strand
TTCATCACGTTGACGAGCGTCTGGCCCCCTGCGAGGGCACGTGCCCCTTCGTGCTCGGAGAGGAGGGCGATGGCCTCCTCGACGGTAGCCGGACGCGCGTACTCGACCTCTCGTAGAAGCATGCCCCTATTGGTCGCACACGAGCCCGTGACATGTCAAGAAGGAGCCGCTTGTGTAGAGTCGGCGCGATGGCGGCCTACGACGCGGTCTTCGTCGGATCGGGCATCAACTCGCTCGTCGGAGCGTCACTACTGGCACGTGCCGGCTGGAGCGTGTGCGTGCTGGAGCGCAGCGACCAGGCGGGCGGCTGCATCCGCACGTCGGCCGACCTGACGCTGCCCGGCTTCACCCACGAGGTGCTCGCCTCGTGGCATCCCCTCTTCACCGGCTCCGCCGCATACGCCGAGCTGAAGGACGAGCTCGACCGGCGCGGCCTCGAGTACCTCAACACGGACCTCCCCACCGGCACCGCTTTCCCGGACGGCTCGGCGGCGTTCGTGACCACGTCGCTCGAAGGCAACGTCGCCGAGCTCGACCGTCACGCAGCAGGCGACGGTGCGGCCTGGGAGCGCCAGTTCAACGCGTTCATGGCGAACGCCGACCTCTCCTTCGGGTTGCTCGGCACCGAGCTCTGGTCCGGCGCCGGTCTCTCGCTCGGGCGGAAGGCCTACCGGCGGCTGGGGCGCCGCGGCCTGCTCGAGTTCGCCGGCGGCACGCTCTCCACCTGCCGCGACTGGCTCCAGGGCACGTTCACGTCCGACCGGGCCCACGGGCTGCTGGCGCCGTGGGTGCTGCACACGGGGCTCGGCCCGGACCAGGCCACTTCCGGCTTCATGACGCAGGTGATCGCGGCGGCGCTCCAGCTCGGCGGCATGCCCGTTCCCGCGGGCGGCGGCGTGCGGCTCGTCGACGCGCTCACAGGGATCGTCACGGACGCCGGCGGCGAGGTGCGCACGGGGTCTGAGGCCGACCGGATCCTCGTCGCAGACGGCCGGGCAACCGGTGTGCGGCTCGCCGACGGGGACGTCCTCGCCGCGAGCCGCGCTGTCGTCGCGAGCGTGACGCCGACGCAGCTCTACGGGAAGCTGCTCTCGAGCGCAGATGTGCCGTCCCGTGTGAGCGAGGCTGCGGCGCGCTTCCGGTACGGCCGCGCCGAGATGCAGATCCACCTCGCCCTCGACGAGCTGCCGCGCTGGCGGGGGCCGGAGGCAGAGCGCCTGGCGCGGTGCCCGATCGTCCACGTCACGCCCGGTCTCGACGCCGTCTCCCGCGCCGTCAACGAGGCGGAGCGCGGCCTCCTGCCCGCCGAGGCGACGATCGTGTGCGGCCAGCCTGTCGCGCTCGACCCCTCACGCGCTCCCGCAGGGAAGTCGATTCTCTGGATCCAGCTGCAGGAGCTGCCGGCAGGCCGCGTCAAGGGGGATGCCGCCGGCGAGCTTGCGACCGGCGAGGGGCGCTGGACGGAGGAGCTGCGGGAGGCGTACGCCGACCGCATCGTGGCACGGCTCGGCGAGTCGATCACAAACCTCGAGCAGGCGACTCTCACGCGCGTCGTCCTCTCCCCCGCCGACATCGAGGCGCTGAACGTGAACCTCGTCGACGGCGACATCTACGGCGGCTCGTGCGCTCTCGACCAGAACCTGCTGTGGCGGCCGCTGGCGGAGGCGCCCGGCCACGGCACCGCCGTCGATCGCCTCTGGCACATCGGGGCGAGCACCCACCCCGGCCCCGGCCTCGGGGCGGGCTCCGGCTACCTCGTCGCCACGGAGCTGACCAAGCCGCCGTTGCCCCAGCGCCTGCTCGCAAAGCTTCCAGGGCGGTCGTGACGGTGCGCGTCGCCCTCTCCGAGATCTCCACCGTCGGCGCCTCCTTCAGCGAGGACGTCGCCGCGTACGCCGGGGCAGGGTTCGACGCGATCGGCCTGTGGGAGTTCAAGCTCCCGGACGACGACGACGCGAACCGCGCCCTGCTCGCCGAGCACGGGCTCACCGTCGCGAACTGCGTCCCGGCGATCCCGTCGTTCTTCCCGCTCGGGATCCCGGGAATGGAGGGGCCGCCCGATCACGAGGAGCGCGTCGAGGCGCTCCTCGGCTCGGTGCGACGGCTCGCCGCGTACGACCCCGAGTCGATCGTCTGTCTCAGCGGCCCGCTCGGACACCGCAGCGAGGCAGAGGCGCGCCGGCAGCTGATCGCCGGGCTTCAGCGCGTTGCCGCCGTCGCGCGCGAGCTCGACGTGCCCCTGGGCCTCGAGCCGATTCACCCGAGCCAGCGCGAGTCCGTCTCCTTCGTCAACTCGATCGAGGACGCGGTGGCGATCCTGCACGAGGCAGGCCTCGACGACGTCGGGCTCATGCTCGACCTCTACCACGTCTGGGACGACCCGGCCGTCTGGGACACGATCGCACGCGTGGCGTACCGGATCACCGGCGTGCACGTCGCCGACTGGCCCGCCGATCCGGCGCGCACCGACCGCGAGCTTCCCGGCCAGGGGGTCTCCCGGACGAGAGAGCTGGTCGACGCCCTCGTGCTCTCCGGGTTCTCCGGCTCGCTCGACGTGGAGATCTTCGGCGACCCCGACCGGTTCTGGGGCTTGCCCGTGGACGAGGCTGCGCGGGCAGCGTATGCCGCGATCGTCGCGATCGCCTGACGCTTCCGCCGCAGCCAGCACGAGACGCGAGCGGAATACTGTCGGGACGATGCGCTCCGACCTGCCGGCCGGCACCGTCACGTTTCTCTTCACCGACATCGAGGGCTCGACCCGGCTCCTGCATGCGCTCGGCCCGGCCGGGTACGCGGAAGCGCTGGCCGAGCATCGTCGCGTCCTGCGCGAGGTCTTCGTCGCCCAAGGCGGCGTCGAGGTCGACACGCAGGGTGACGCGTTCTTCGTGGGCTTCCCGACGGCCGCCGGTGCGGCGGCGGCGGCACACGCGGGGCAGGAGGCGCTTGCGCCCGGCCCGGTCACGGTGCGCATGGGCCTGCACACCGGGACGCCCATGGCCACT
>DAIOGR010000319.1:0-3010 GCA_036745155.1 Gaiella sp. | reverse complement strand
TACCGGATCACGGCCAGCACGAGACCGGCAAGGCCGACCAGCAGAGGCACGACGATCGATGCGGCCGACCCCCGATCGGCGTACGCGATGCGGACGTCGGCCGCATTGGCCACGAGCGACTGCGCGTAGCTCGCGATCGAGAGCCGGGCGGCGCCGTCGACGGCGCGGGCGAGACCGTTCTCCCAGACGAGGATGTAGAGCAGGCACCACCAGAGCGCCCGCCGCAGCCAGAGGCCGACTGCGACGAAGACGCCCGCGTACGCAAACACGGCGAGCGCGGATGCGAGGACGAGCGACCCGAGGAGCTGGGTGGTGCCGGCGACGACCGCGGTCACGAGAAGCGGGACCGCGACGAGGGGCACGACGATCGTGACCGCTGCGAGCACGGCCGCCGTGGGCAGCTGCCACCGCGGCACCGGCTTCAGCCAGAGATAGACGAGCAGGCGATCCTCGACGAGGTCACCGATGCTCGAGGTCGCGAGCCAGGCGGTCGCGAGCGGCAGGACGAGGCCGAACCCGTAGGCGACTGCGAACTCGGTCGTCGCACGCAACGGGTCGTCGTCACCGCGCGCGAGGACGCCGAGGAGCACCTCGAGGGATCCCAGCGACAGAACCGCGAGGACCCGCATCGGGGTTACGAGCAGCCGCAGCAGCAGCAGGTAGAGCGCGGCGAAGCTCGAGTGGCGCGACGCGCCGGCGGTCGCAGTCGCAGTATCGGTCATCGGTCCACCAGGTACCGGAAGACATCCTCGAGATCCTCGTCGACCGGCCGCACCTCGAGCACCTGGACGCCGCGCGCCCGGGCGAGCGGCGCGATCGCCCTCGCAAGGCCCCGCGCGTCGTCCGTGTCGAGCAGCAGGCCGTCGTCGCCGTCGACGTGCGCTCCCACGACAACGCCTGCGAGCAGGAGGTCGCCCGCCAGCTCCCTTGGCGCACTCACCCGGACCCGGATCCGGCGGGGGCGGTCGTCCATGAGGGCGCGGATCTCGCGGAAGTCGCCGGACGCCGCAAGCCTTCCCTTGGCCATCACGAGCACGTCCGAGCCGAAGCGCTCCACCTCGTCGAGCACGTGGCTCGCCACGACGACGCACCGGCCCTCGGCGCCGAGGCGGTGGAACAGCGCGATCATGTGCGCGCGCTGGCGCGGGTCGAGCCCCGTCAGCGGCTCGTCCAGGATGATCACCCGCGGGTCGTGCACGATCGCCTGCGCGAGCTTCACCCGCTGGCGCATCCCCTTCGAGTAGGTCGGCAACCGCCGCCCGTCGGACGGATCGAGCTCGACCGTCTCGAGCGCGGCACGGGCGGCGCCGTCGGGATCCGGAAGGTCGTGCAGGATGGCGGCGAGACGAACGAATGCAAACGCGGTCAGCGGCTCGAACACGGTCTCCTGCTGCGGCACGAGGCCGACCTGCCGGGTGACGGCGATGCTCGAGCGCGGGTCGAGCCCGAGGATTCGCACCGTTCCCTTCGACGGGCGCGCGAGCCCGGACAGCATCCGCAGCATGGTGGACTTGCCCGCCCCGTTCGGCCCGAGCAGCGCAGTGACGCCCGGCCCGATGTCGAAGCTGACGTCCGAGACGGCGACGAGGCTGCCGAACCACTTCGAGACGGCCTGCACCTCGAGCAACGGAGCCCCGTCCGCCGGCAGCGTCACCGTCATCGCCGCGCTCCCTGGCGGCGGTAGCTCACCAGGCAGACGGCACCGCCGACCAGGATCCAACCTGCAAGGCCGGCGACGACAAGGCCCGTCGAGACGTCGGCGATCGGCGGCTCGTCGTTGAGCCCACCGCGGGCCTCGCCGAACACGCGGAACGCAAACTCCGTTGCGACGCTGGGGGTAAGGAGCGTGAGCTCCTTGGGCGCGTCGCTGCTCTCGACCGCAACGCCCACCGCGATCTGGGGGACGAGCAGGACGAGCACGGTCGCGACCGCGGCCACGGCCCGGCGCGTGGTCAGGCTCGAGACGCCCATCGCGACGGCGGTGTAGAAGAGCGCCACCCCGACCCCGGAGACGACGATCCGGAGCAGGAGCAGCGGCGCTTCGCCGAGGGACGGCCCCGCGTTGACGACCGCGTACGAGACGAGGAGGAAGAGCTGCGGGCCGATCGTCATCACGAGCATCACGCTCGCGACGGCCGCCCACTTCGCGGTCAGGTACCGCTGCACGTCGAGCGGGCCTGCCAGATAGAGGTCGAGCATCCCGGTGCGCCGGTCGGTGCAGAGCGCTTCCGGCGCGACGAGCGAGGCGAACAGCGCGAGCGCCATCGTGATCTCACCGGTGTACTCGCCGTACGAGGGCAGGATGTCGTTCAGGACCCGGATCGCCGGCAGGAAGGCTGTGATCCCGACGAAGACCACCGCCGGCAGAAAGGCGATCAGCACTGCGATGGCCGGCAGCACCTTGTGGCGGAAGCTGCGGTGGAGGCCCAGCACGCGCTGCAGGGTGTGCTTCCACACGGTGGCGAGCGCCCACACCGGGGCGCTCCGCGGGCCGTCGTAGGACCGGTAGCCGACGTCGAAGATGCGCGCGCCCTGCTCGGAGCTCATGCGCTCGCCTCCATGTAGACGTCCTCGAGGGTCTGGCGCTCGGGCCCGAGGCGCCGGATGCCGACACCAAGGTCGGCGACTGCGTCCCGAACCGCATCGTGCACGCCGTCGGCCCACGCGACGCTCACCGTCTCACCGTGCTCGGCGACGTCGAAGCCGTGGCCGCGCAGCACGGCCGCGAGCTCGGGCGCCCGGTCGTCGACGACGACGATCAGCCGCTCCGAGTCACGGCGAAGCTCGCTCAGCCTCCCGGCCCGCACGACCGAGCCACCGCCGAGGATCACCACCGCGTCGCAGATCCGTTCCGCCTCTTCGAGATGGTGGGACGAGATCACGATGTCCATCCCGAATTCGCTGCCGACCCGCCGGATCAGGGCCAGCATGTCGTCGCGCTGGAGCGGGTCGAGCCCGTCGGTCGGCTCGTCGAGAAGGACGAGCTCGGGGTCGTGGACGATCGCTCCCG
>DAIOGR010000318.1:0-3028 GCA_036745155.1 Gaiella sp. | reverse complement strand
GAGCGCGACGAGCGCCTGCTCGGCGAGCAGCGCGCCCACCTCCGCACCGAGCTTCTCGAGCGCAGCGAGATCCTCCGCGTACGCGCCGGCAAGAGGGTTCGTGACGACGGCGGCCACAACCGCCTTCACGGTCGGACGCTCGAGATCGCGCACACCCTCGCGACGCGTCTCCTCCCGCTGGACGATCACCTTCCGCACCTGCATGTTCGGGCTCCTGCTCTGGGAGCGCCAGCGTAACGGACGAGCGGCTGAGAGGGGCCGGGGCCGCTCCCGAGGCCCCTACGCGATCCCTAGGATCGGGGCCATGGAGCCCCTCCTGCTCGCCTGGTACGACCGATGTAGGCGTGACTTGCCCTGGCGCCGGACCACCGACCCCTACGCGATCCTGGTGTCCGAGGTGATGCTGCAGCAGACACAGGTCGATCGGGTGGTGCCCCGCTACCTCGCCTGGCTGGAGCGCTGGCCCACCGCAGCAGCGCTCGCCGCAGCCCCGGCCGCCGAGGTGATTCGCGCCTGGCAAGGGCTCGGCTACAACAGGCGGGCGCTGGCCTTGCATCGCGCTGCACACGCGATCGCGGTCGACGGCTGGCCGGAAGACCTGACCCGCTTGCCGGGCGTCGGCCCCTACACGGCGGCAGCGCTGCGTAACTTCGCCTTCGGCGAGGACGTGCTGCCGCGGGACGTGAACGTCGAGCGCGTCGAGCGGCGCACCGGGCATCGCTTCACGGGCGCCGCGGCGCAGGCACTGATGGACCTCGGTGCCATGACCTGTCTGGCGCGCATCCCGCGCTGCGACTCCTGTCCACTCGCCGTCGCCTGCCCCTCGCGGGGCACGCGAGACGAGCCGGCCCACAGGCAGTCGCGTTTCGAGGGGTCGTTCAGGCAGCGCCGCGCCGAGGCGTTGCGAGCTGTCGCCGCCGCACCCCGCCACCTCGCCGCGCTCGACGCGGAGGCCGTCGCGGCGCTCCAGCGCGACGGTCTCGTCGTGCTGGACGACGGTCTCGTCCGCTTGCCGGCCTAGCTCGGCTTCACGCCGACCTCGTGCTCAGCGCTCATCCCGGGCAAGCTGCTCAAAGAGCGACCAGCTAGGCGATACCGCATCCGGGGGCGTACCCTTCAGGGGAGTTGCGTCCGTCGATCGTCCTTGGTGCTGTCACAGCCAGTTTGGCTCTGGCGTCCATAGCTGGCGGGGCATCAGAGCCAACGGTCGTCTTCTCGTCGCTTCCCGCCGGATGGAGCACGAATGACGCATCTGCGCTCAGCTGGAGGTACAAGCCGAACCCAGGCGGCTGGGTGTCTTCAATGCCGAAAAACGGCATCGCCGTGACTGTGATCTTCCCTAACCGATCTCACCTCCGATACCCGCCGCTCAAGCTGATCGTCCCCAAGACGCCGTCAGCGACCCTTGAGGGCGTGCCGGGTACGCCCGAGTATCGGATCAAGGGTCGGGTCAACGGCCGAGACGTGCTGGTCTTCGTGGCCATTCGCCGGGCTCGTCCGACGCGAACGCAACTCGCGGCAGCGCAACGGGTCGTGGCGGGCATCCGCTTCGTGGGACCGTGATCGTCCCGCGCTTCGCCCAGTCCTCCTATTGAGACGCCCGTCTTGGGTGGGACGTTTCGCCATGGAGCACTAGCGGCCGAGCGCGCGGGCGACCGCTGCCACGTGCGCGGGCGTGGAGCCGCAGCAGCCGCCCACGATGCGCGCGCCCTGCTCGACGTATCGCACCGCGTGCTCGGCCAGCATCTCCGGGCCTGCCTCGTAGACGACCTCGGCGCCGACGATCTTCGGTACGCCGGCGTTCGGCTTCACCCAGACGGGGAGGTCTCCGGCCGCCGCGAGCATCTCCGCGACGACGAGGTCGGCGTCCTCGAGCGAGCGGCCGCAGTTCGTGCCGACGGCGGCAACGCCGAGTGGAGCGACGGCCGCGACCGCATCCGTGGGGCTGAGACCCATCATCGTCCGCGTGCCCATGTCGAAGCTGAACGAGACGACCAGGGGCAGGTCGGTGGCGCTCTGAACGCCCTCCACCGCCCAGACCGCCTCCTCGACGGCGAAGATCGTCTCGACCACGAGGAGGTCGACACCACCGTCCGCAAGTGCCGACGCCTGCTCTGCGAACGCCTCGACGCACGCATCGTGCGTCAAGAGCCCGTACGGCTCGATCAGCTGGCCCGTCGGCCCGAGCGACCCGGCGACGAGCCGGTCGTTCCCCGCTCCCGTCCGGGCGAGCTCGGCAGCGCGGAGGTTCACCTCGCGCGCCCGCCCGATCAGCGGCCCGTCGAGGAGCCGCAGCGGCGTGGCGCCGAAGGTGCAGGTGAGCACGATGTCGGAGCCGGCCTCGACAAAGGCTCGATGCAGCTCGACCACCTTGTCGGGGGCGTCGAACAGCCACTCCTCGGGCGCGAGGCCCGGTTCGATCCCCATCGTCTGGTAGTTCGTGCCCGTCGCGCCGTCGGCCAGCAGCACGCCCCGCTCGGCGAGCAGATCGACGAATGATGTGGTCTGCGCAGTGCCCATCTCTCCTCCTCGCTCGACATCCACCCCGGGTGTGGCACCTTGCGCACTGCGCAGGTTGCCGAGGCGTCTACGGGCCGGGGCCCTCGGCCTCTCTCGATGTGGAGCGGCACGGCACCGCGTCCGCCTCCCAGGATAGCGGCTGCACGGGCACCCGAAGCCCTCCCCGCGCGCGACCGGGGGGAAGAGGGCCCCAAGGGGGCGAGCGCCCCTGGAGTCACGGTAGCGCCGATCTCGTGACGTGTCCGTGCCGGCTTCGTGCCGGGATCGGGCCGGCCGGCGGCGGGCGTTAGGCGAGCCGGTGGCGCATCCAGACGTTGGGCTCGACGTAGAGCCCGTGATCCGCCTCGACGTCGATCGTGACGGGGCTGAGGGCGCCCTGCACGACGTATTCACCGCTCTCGGGGAACCGCATCTGGGCCCATTCCTCCCACTCGGCGACGGTGCCGGGGATCGTCATCGACCGGGCACAGACGCCGACGGTCTCGGCGCCGGCGCGGGCGTGAACGCG
>DAIOGR010000317.1:0-3040 GCA_036745155.1 Gaiella sp. | reverse complement strand
AGGGCCGCATCCAGACGTGCTTCTAACCCACATCAAGCCTCTAGGAGCGAGGCGAGCAGCGCAATGCCCTCGGCGATGCGCTCGGGGGTCTCGTAGCTGAACGCGAGCCGCGCGGACGAATGGCCGCCGGCGCCGCCCGGGAAGAAGTCCGCGCCCTTGACGAACGTGACCCCGGCCTCCGTCGCCCGCGCCAGCAGCGCCGCCGAGTCGACGCCCTCGCCGAAGTCGACCCAGAGGAAGTAGCCGCCCTCCGGCCGGCTCCAGCTCGTCCCGCCCGGCAGGTGTAGCTCGAGGGCAGAGAGCATGGCGTCCTTCCGCACCTTCAAGAGCCCTCGGACGCGCTCCAGGTTCGGCTCGAAGGAACCCCGGTCGATCAGCTCGGCGACCGTCGCCTGCGGCAGCAACGACGGCGAGATGTACGTCGACACGGCGCGGTCGTCGTAGGCCGCCACCATGTCGGCGGGCAGCACGAAGTAGCCGATGCGAAGGCCGGGCGCGACCGTCTTCGAGAAGGAGGACGTGAACGCGACCAGGCTACCCCCCTCGAGCGCATGGAGCGAGGGCAGCGGCTCGCCGTCGTAGCGCACGAGGCCGTATGGGTCGTCCTCGAGCACGGGCAGATCGTGGGCCGCCGCCATCTCGGCCAGGCGACGCCGGCGCTCCACGCCGATCGTCCGCCCCGACGGGTTCTGGAAGGTGGGGATCGTGTAGAGGAACGAGACCGGCCCGCCCTTCGCGAGCTCGGCCTCGAGTGCGTCGAGGTCGAGCCCCTCGTCGTCCATGGCCACGGTGGCCACCTCGGCTCTGTCCCAGCCGAGCAGCTTCAGGGGACGGTCGTACGTGGGGGCCTCGACGAGCACCCTGCCCGGCCGGCGCGCGAGCTGGACGGCTGCGTAGAACGCGAATCCCTGCAACCCACCCGTGGTGACGAACACCCTGCCGGGCTCGACGTTGTGCCGCGCGGCCAGGATCTCGCGCAGCGGCCCGTAGCCGCCGCCGCTCCCGTACGAGAGGATCGTGGTGCCGTCCTTTGCGAGCGCAGCGGCCGCGCACTCGGCAATGAGCGCGGGATCCAGGCACTCGGGCGCCGGCGCGCCGCGCGCGAAGGAAATCGGGGCCATAGACCCATGAGCCTACCGGCTCGGATCCGCCGGGCCGGGCGGGAACAGGCGCTGTCCGACGGCTGCTGCTACCGTTCGCGGCAGGGACGACACCCGTCGCCCCGTGGGATCTCGCTTCTTTCGACTCTTCTGCAGGACGGGTTCGAGGGTAGGTGTGGTCTCGAATCCGAATCCAAGGAGTCGAAAAAACCGAATGTCAGATCAATCGTTTGCGGCGCTCGGGCTGAGCGCCGACGTCATCGCTGCACTTGCGGCCAAGGGCATCGAAGCCCCGTTCCAGATCCAGACGCGCACGATCCCGGCAGCCCTGTCGGGCGCGGACATCCTCGCCAAGGCCCCGACGGGCTCAGGCAAGACGCTCGCGTTCGCCGTGCCGATCGTCGAGCGCCTCACGCCGGGTGTCGGCCGCCCCGCCGCGCTCGTCCTCGTGCCGACCCGCGAGCTCTGTGTCCAGGTCGCCGAGGTGTTCGAGACGCTTACGCCCTCGCGCGGCCTCGTCGTCGCATCGGTGTACGGCGGTGTGCCCCTCCACGCCCAGGCGGCCAGGGCCAAGAAGGCCCATGTGCTCGTCGCCACGCCGGGGCGGCTGCAGGACCTGATGGACCGGCGCCTCGTCACCCTCGACGCGGTCGAGATCCTCGTCCTCGACGAGGCCGACCGGATGCTCGACATGGGCTTCAAGCCCCAGGTCGACAAGATCGTCCGCCGCATCTCCGACGACCGCCAGACGATGTTCTTCTCGGCGACGCTGGACGGCGCCGTGGGCGAGCTCGCCCATGCCTACACGACCGCCCCCGTGCGGATCGCGGCAGAGCTGCCGAGCGGGCACGAGGAGAACGGCGAGGTTGACCACCAGTTCGTCCCGGTCACAGCCGAGAACAAGGTCGAGAAGCTCGTCGAGCTGCTCAACGAGGAGCGCGGACTGGCGCTCGTGTTCGTGCGCACCAAGCGTGGCGCGGACCGGCTGGCGCAACGGCTGGCCCGCCACGACGTGCGTGCGGTCGCGATGCACGGCGACAAGACGCAGGCCGCCCGTGAGAAGGCGCTCTCGCACTTCGAAGCGGGGAAGGTGACGACGCTGATCGCCACCGACGTCGCCGCCCGCGGGCTCGACCTGTCCGACATCACCCACGTGATCAACTTCGATCCGCCCGAGGACGAGAAGGCGTACACGCACCGCGTGGGCCGCACGGGACGCGCGGGCCGCTCGGGCACGGGCGTCACGCTCGTGCTCCCGGATCAGCAGTCCGAGGTGAGCCGCGTCGCCCGCCTCAACGGCCACCATGACAAGTGGGAGGAGACCGGCATGAAGACGGCCGCCCCCAAGCTCGTGTACTCGTCCAAGCGCCGCAACTCGAAGTGGGGCCCGTCACGGCCCCGCCGCAAGATCTAGAGGCTTGCAGTGGCTCACGGCCGTTAGGCTCACGGCCGTGAGCACGCCCCTGCGTGATCGAAGGCGTATCGCCTACCGGCTCGACGCCGACGACCGCGTGACGGTGCTCGGGAGTGAGTGGGCGGAGTTCGCCCTCGACAACGCGGCGCCGGAGCTCGCGACGGCGGAGAAGATCCTGCTCTGGGAGTCGATCGCGGACACGAGCTCGCGGCTCCTCTGGCAGTCTCTCGTCGCTCGTGTCCGCGAGACCGGCGTCACGCTGGAGATCCCGTACCGGTGCGACGCCCCGAGCGCGCGGCGATGGTTCAGGATGCGGGTCACGCGAGGAGAGAGGGCGACCGTCCTCTTCGAATCGTTCCTCGTGCGCGAGGAGCCGCGCGAGACCGTGCGCCTGATCGACCCTCACAGCCGGCGGGAGGACACGGCAGCCCCCGTCACCGTCTGCAGCTGGTGCGCCCGCGCGCTCGCCGGCACCGAGTGGGTGGACATCGAGCACGCCGTGTCGCGGCTCGGCCTGCTCGCCGTC
>DAIOGR010000316.1:0-3066 GCA_036745155.1 Gaiella sp. | reverse complement strand
GCACGTGGTCGATGAACTGGCGGTTCCAGATCGGCTCGAAGATGCCGTTCGCGAAACGCAACGCCAGCATGTTCTGCACCGTCTCCTTGCCGAGGTAGTGGTCGATGCGGAAGATCTCGTCCTCGCCGAACCACCGGTGCACGAGCTCGTTGAGCGCCCGCGCAGACGTCAGGTCATGGCCGAACGGCTTCTCGACGATGAGCCGCACCCAGCCTTCCTTGGCGCGACGCTCGCCGATCTCCGTCACGGCCGTGGCGAACGCCTGCGGCGGCACCGCCAGGTAGTAGAGCCGGTTGCCACCGGTGCCGCGCTCGGCGTCGAGCTCCTCGAGCGCCTGACCGACCTTGTCCTCGCCGGCCTCGTCGTCGAAGGCGGTGCCGACGTACCGCAGCCCGGCCGCGAGCGTGTCCCAGACGTCCTGGCGGAACGGGTCGCGGGCATGCTCCTTGACGGCCTTCTTCATGGCGGCAGCGAACGCCTTCGAGCTCTGCGGCGTGCGCGCGACGCCGAGCACGGCGAACTGCTCGGGCAGGAGCTTGCGGTAGGCGAGCGCGTAGAGCGCCGGGAAGAGCTTCCGCTTGGTGAGGTCGCCGGAGGCGCCGAAGATGACGACGGCGCACGGCTCCGGACGTCGCCGTAGCTGCAGGCCCTCGAGCAGCGGGTTGCCGCGTTCCGTCACGCCGGCGCCAGCGACCCCAGCTTCGCCCTGATGCCGTCGAGCAGCTCCGCGAACGAGTCGGCGAACTTCTGCACGCCCTCCGCCTCGAGCACGGCCGTGACGTCCTCGACGTCGATCCCGGCCGCGGCGAGGTCGGAGAAGAGTGCGCGGGCGTCGTCGAGGCCGGCCGCGAGCGTGTCGCGCACCTCGCCGTGATCCTGGAAGGCGCGCACCGTCTCGAGCGGCATCGTGTTGACGGTGTCGGGGCCGATCAGCTCTTCCACGTAGAGCACGTCCCGGTACGCCGGGTTCTTGGTCGACGTGGATGCCCACAGGCAGCGCTGCGGCCGCGCGCCCTTGCCGGCGAGGTAGTCCCATCTCGGTCCCGCGAAGGTGCGCAGGTAGTGCTGGTAGGCGAGCTTCGCGTTCGCGACGGCGAGCTTCCCCTGCAGGTCGGGACGACCGGCCTGCTCGAGCCGGCGGTCGGCCTCGGTGTCGACCCGCGAGACGAAGAAGCTGGCGACGGAGAGCACCCGCGACGGGTCGCCGCCTGCAGCCACCAGGCGCTCGAGCCCACGCACGTAGGCCTCGGCGACGGCCGCGTAGCGCTCGAGCGAGAAGATCAGCGTCACGTTGATCGGAGTGCCCTTGGCGATGCAGTCCTCGATCGCGCCGAGCCCGGGCTCGGTGGCGGGGATCTTCACGTACAGGTTGTCGCGCTCCACCTCGCGGTTGAACCGCATCGCCTGCTCGTACGTGCGCTCGCGGTCGTAGGCGAGCGTCGGGTCGACCTCGAGCGACACCCAGCCGTCGACGCCGTCCGTTCGCTCCCAGGCCGGCCGCATCAGGTCGCAGGCGGCGCGGATGTCGTCCATCGCGAGCGCGAAGAACACCTCGACCGGGTCGTCGCCCGCGACCGTGCGCAGCTGCGCGTCGTACCGGTCGCCCTCCGCCAGCGCCTTCTGGAAGATGGACGGGTTGGAGGTGACTCCGATGACAGCGTCCTCTTCCATCAGTCGGGCGAGCTCGCCGCTCTCGAGCATCTCGCGCGAGAGCGAGTCGATCCAGACGCTGACGCCGTGCTCGCTCAGCTCGTGCAGTCGTGATTCAGCCATTGCTCATCCTTTCCAGCGCGCCGACCTTCTCGAGGCGGCGCAGGTAGCGCTCCCCGCCGTCGAAGCGGGCACGCAGGAACGCGCGCACGAGCTCGGCGGCGAGCTCGCCGCCGACGATCTCCGACCCGAGGCACAGCACGTTCATGTCGTCGTGCTCGACGCCCTGGTGCGCCGAGTAGGTGTCGTGGCAGATGGCGGCGCGGATCCCGGGAATCTTGGAGGCGGCGATCGAGGCGCCCACCCCCGACCCGCAGACCAGCACGCCGCGCTCGGCCTCGGAGCGTCGCAGCGCCATGCCCAGCTCGAGCGCCTTGTCCGGGTAGTCGACCCGCTCGGCGTCCGTGTCGACACCGAGATCGACGGGCACGTGCCCGGCGGCCTCGATCGCCCCCAGCACGGCGCGACGCAGCTTCACGCCGCGATGATCGAACGACGCGGCCACGTGCATCACGAGGCCCCGAGCAGCGTTCGGGCGCGGGCCGCGACGTTGGCGGCCGTGAGGCCCAGCTCCTCGAAGATCCGTCCGGCCGGGGCAGAGGCGCCGAAGCGATCGACGGCGACGGAGGCGCCGCGGAGGCCGACCCAGCGCTCCCAGCCGAGCGAGATGCCGGCCTCGACGGACAGGCGCGCCTCCACGGACGGCGGCAGCACCTCGTCGCGGTAGGCCTGCGGCTGGGCCTCGAAGAGCTCCCAGCACGGCATCGAGACGACGCGGACGTTGGCGTCCAGGGCACGGGCCGCTTCGAGTGCGACGTGCACCTCCGACCCGGACGAGAGCAGGATCAGGTCGGGGTCGCCGGAGCCCGACTGCCACAGGGTGTAGGCGCCGCGGAGCGCGCCGTCGGCAGCTGCCACCTCGGAGCGGTCGAAGGTCGGCAGCTTCTGCCGGCTGAGCGCGAGAGCGACCGGCCCCTCCTCGCGCTCGAGCGCGATGCGCCACGCCATCGCCGTCTCGTTCGCGTCGGCGGGGCGCACGTACCAGAGGTTCGGGATCGCGCGCAGCGCCATGTGGTGCTCGACGGGCTGGTGTGTCGGCCCGTCCTCGCCGACGCCGATCGAGTCGTGCGTCCACACCCAGGCGACCGGGAGGCCGATCAGTGCCGAGAGCCGCACGGCCGGCCGCATGTAGTCGGAGAAGATGAGGAAGGTGGAGCCGTACGGCCGCACCATGGCCGGCTCGAGCGCGATCCCGTTCACGATCGACCCCATCGCGTGCTCCCGAATGCCGAACGCGATGTTGCGGCCGGCGTGCGTGGCGGCGAACACGCCGGCGCCCTCGAACTCCGTCTTCGT
>DAIOGR010000315.1:0-3079 GCA_036745155.1 Gaiella sp. | reverse complement strand
GTCGAGATGCTGAACGAGGCGGTGGCCGAGCTCTCCGGGCAACGCCGGCTCGCCGTCCGTCCCGTGCGCGTCGACGCACGCGTGGACGCGTACATCCCCGCCGCGTACATCGCCTCGGAGGCCCTCAAGATCGACCTGCACCGGAGGCTGGCGCTCGTCGAGGACGACGACGAGCTGCGTGAGCTCCACGCCGCCACCGAGGACCGCTACGGGCCGCTGCCGGAGCCGGTCGGAAACCTCTTCGCGATCCAGGAGGCCAAGCTGAAGCTGGCCAGGATCGGCGCCGACTACCTCGTCTTCCGCGGTGGCCGCGCCACCGTCGGACCGGTCACCCTCGGCTCGCAGGAGCTGCGTGCCCTTCGCAGCATCGTGGACACCGCTGTCTACACCGCCGCCAGGAACGAGGTCACCGTCCGCACGGAGGACCTCGAGGGAGCGCTCGGCCTGGCCGATGCTATAGTCGACGCCCGCCAGGCCGCGTGAACTGCGGCGTACCCTGCGCGCCGTTGGTCCCCGATCCGAACAGAGCGCAACGCGGACTTAACGTTGCGTCGTCTACATATGACTAGAGAGAGAAGAAGCCCCTGTCCAGCCACGTCCAGATAGTGAGCCACCTTTCATGAAGCCCATGCGCATCGCTCTTCCCCTCGTCCTCGTCCTCCTCGGCGTGCTCGTCGCGGCCGGCTGCGGCAGCAGCAACAAGAGCGTCCCGAGCGGCTCCGTCGCCGTCGTGGACGGAACCGAGATCTCGCAGGCCGAGCTCGATGCGCTGCTCGGACGCGCCAAGAAGTCGTACGTGTCGCAGAAGCGCGAGTTCCCCAAGGCCGGCACCGCCGAGTACCAGTCGCTCCAGACCCAGGCGGTCGCCTTCCTCGTGCAGCGCGCCGAGTACGACAAGGAGGCGGAGTCCCTCGGCCTCACGATCACGGACAAGGAGCTCGACGCGCGCGTGGCCGAGGTGAAGAAGACCTACTTCGGCAACAGCGAGAAGAAGCTTCAGCAGCAGCTCGCCGATCAGGGCTACACGACCGCCACGTTCCGCGCCGACATCCGCGCACAGCTCGTCTCCGAGAAGCTGTACAACAGCGTCACGAAGGACATCAAGGTCACCGACGCCGACGCGCAGAAGTACTACGACGACAACAAGGCGCAGTACGACGTGGCCGAGTCGCGTGACGTGCGCCACATCCTCGTCAAGACGCGGGCCGAGGCGGAGGACGTCGTCGCCAAGCTCGAGGCAGGCGGCGACTTCGCGTCGATCGCCAAGAAGGTGTCCCTCGATCCGGGCTCCAAGGACAACGGTGGCAGGCTCACGATCACCAAGGGCCAGACGGTCGCCCCGTTCGACCAGACGGCGTTCCTGCTCAAGACCGGCCAGCTCTCGAAGCCGATCAAGACCGAGTTCGGCTACCACGTGATCCAGCCGGTCAGCGAGATCAGGCCTGCCAAGACGACGCCGTTCGCGCAGGTGAAGGAGCAGATCAAGAGCCAGCTCGTGGAGACCAAGAAGAACGCGGAGATCCAGAAGTGGGCCGCCGACACGAGGAAGAGCTACGACGGCAAGGTGTCGTACGCCGCGGGCTTTGCACCGCCCCCGACCTCCACGACCACGAGCTCCACGACGACAAGCGGCTAGCCGCGCCGTGGCGCTCGCCGAGGCGCTCCTCGAGCTTCAGGAGCTGACCCGGCGCCTCCGTCGCGAGTGCCCCTGGGACCGCGAGCAGACGGCGCGAACGATCGTCCCGCACACCGTCGAGGAGGCGTACGAAGTCGCCGACGCCGCCAACGCCGGCGACAGCGCCAAGCTGCTCGACGAGCTCGGCGACCTGCTCTTTCAGACCTACTTCCTCGCCCTGCTCCTGGAGGAGCGGGGCGAGGGCGACCTCGAAGCCGTCGCCCGCACCGTGCACGCCAAGCTCGTGCGCCGGCACCCCCACGTCTTCGGCGACGCCGAAGCCGAGACCGCGGGGCGTGTGCGCGAGCGCTGGGAGGCGATCAAGACCGAGCAGGAAGGTCGCGTGGGCGTGTTCCACGACGTGCCGTCATCCCTGCCGGCGCCCCTCCACGCCCGCAAGCTCCAGCGGCGCGCAGCCGCCGTCGGATTCGACTGGCCCGACCTCGCCGGACCGCTCGCCAAGATCCGCGAGGAAGTCGCCGAGCTCGAGGAGGCGGTCGCCCGGGCGGGCACCCCCAGCCCCGAGGGGGAGCCGGATGCCGGGGTGTTCCACGAGATCGGCGACGCGCTCTTCACGATCGTCAACGCAGCCCGCAAGCTCAACGTCGACCCCGAGCTGGCGCTTCGGGCGACGTCGCTCCGGTTCGTCGAGCGGGTCGAGCTCGCCGAGCGCCTCGCCGCCGAGACCGGCGCGACCTGGGCAGACCTCGAGCTCGATGCGCAGGAGCGCTGGTATCTCGAGGCCAAGCGCCAACGGGGAGAGACGTCGTAGCAGCGGGTGCTCGTCGCGTTCTACGGCCGCCCCGTCCCGTTCCCGCCGGTGGGCACCGTGGGCGATCGCGACTGCATCTATGGTGGTGGAACCGGCGCAGCGACCGCACGTGCCGCCACGACCACGACAGAGACACGGAGGCCAGGGGATGAGCTCGATCGTCCACGTCCACGGGAGACAGGTTCTCGACTCGCGCGGCAACCCCACCGTCGAGGTGGAGATCGGTCTCGACTCCGGCGCGTTCGGCTCGGCGGCCGTGCCGTCCGGAGCCTCCACCGGTGAGCACGAGGCCGTCGAGCTCCGCGACGCCGGAGACACCTGGGCCGGCAAGGGCGTGCTCCGCGCCGTCGCCCACGTCAACGGCGAGATCGCCGACCGCGTCGGCGGGCTCGACGCCCGCGACCAGCGGGCACTCGACCTCGCCATGGTCGACCTCGACGGCACCCCGACGAAGTCACGGCTCGGCGCGAACGCCATCCTCGGCGTCTCGCTCGCCGCCGCAAAAGCCGCCGCCGCCGACGCCGGCATGCCCCTCTACCGCTGGATCGGCGGCACCAACGCACACGTGCTCCCCGTCCCCCTGATGAACGTCGTCAACGGCGGCGCCCATGCGCAGAACTCGCTCGACTTCC
>DAIOGR010000314.1:0-3081 GCA_036745155.1 Gaiella sp. | reverse complement strand
CATGAGCAGCCACGACAGGGGCAACACGGCTGCGAAGAAGATCGCAAACGTCGGGGTCGGAAAGAGCACCCAGGCCCCCTTTCGTCCTCACGCTAACGACCCCGGGCCGGGGTCACATCGGGGACTTTGCGGATCGCCGGCAGCATCGGTCAGGCGCCGACGTCGAGCGTGATGCGCGGCGTGACGAACTGGCCCACCGAATCGTCCACGCGGAACACGAGGGGAAAATGGCCCGTGGCTACGGGGACGCCGTAGATGAGTCCGTCGGGCCGGAGATGGAGTCGCCTGGGCAGCGGCCCCGACGTCACCCGCCAGCGATAGGGACGAACCCCTCCGGTGGCACGAAGCCGAGCCGCGAAGATCCGACCCGCATGGGCGTCGGGGAGCTTCCGCGAGACGAGCGCGAGGGGCGGAGCGAACACGCGCACCAGAGCCGTGTGAAGAAGCGTCGCGAGGCCGACACCGCCCTCCAGAGTGAGGTGGATGCCGTCGGTCTGAAACCAGCCCCGGTGGTCCCGCGAATAGGAGGCCCAGTCGACGATGGTCAACTGGGGATGACGACTGGCCGCGGCCACGAGCACCCGGTTCATGTTTGCCAGCGCTTCGGTGCATTCGCTGTAGTTCACCCAGAGGATCCGCGTGACGCCGGACCCCAGCAGAGTAGTGACGGCCTCCTCGACATCCTGCGCGAACATCTCCTCGGGATCGCTATAGCCGACCTCGACGATCACCGTCGACCCGAGGTTCGGCCCCTGGGCGGCCACGACCTCGAGCAGGGTCGGTGGCCGCACGCCCTCGAACGGGCAGCTCTCCTCCGCGAGGCGTCGGCAGACCGCCACCTGCATGTCGAGATCGACGCCCTCGGCAAGGACGGACCGAGCCGCTTCGTACCAGAGGACCGCAGTCATCACCGAGTCGCCGATGGCCGTCACCCGCGGCGGGGCGGCCCGTGCCGGTGCGGAGGCGCTTCCCCGACCGACCGCGATCCCGGGGCCTGCAAGCACCGACAACACGCTCATCACGACCACGGCCGCGGCGGCACCCAGAAGCCTTGAACGGCGCATCAGAACTCCCTTCACCTTCAACCTGCCACGCACGCACATCTGCCACATCCGCGTCGCCGCCGATACCGCCTACCCCGAACTACCGAGCATTCCCTGCGTGTGTCGACGCAGGTAGACTCGGCTTTCGCCGGTCGGCGGCAGCCGCTCGCGCCGCTCGCGATTCTGCACCTACAGCCACAGACAGAGGAAGTGCGTCCGGCAGCGGCGGCGGGCGTAGTGGTATCCGCCGATGCGCCGTCTGCTTCTCATATCGCTGCTCGTCGCGCTGGCGCTTGTCGCTACTTCCGGTGCCGCTGCCGCCGAGCCGCGGGTGACCGTGATCAGCGACTCCGTCCTTACCTCGGTGCTCTGGCATCCGGACAACCTGGCGATCCTCGACCAGGGCGTCGATCTCGACATGCAGGTAGCGGTCTGCCGCCGACTCGCCGGGACGAGCTGCGCCTTCGAGAACGTACCTCCGCCGACCCTCCTCGACCTGCTGCCGTCGCTCTCTAACCTCGGCGCGACGGTGGTCGTCGAGATGGGCTACAACGACGACCCGGCGAGCTTCCGCGCCGACGTCGAGGAGACGATCGCGCGACTCACCGCGCGCGGGGTCACGCACATCATCTGGCCGACGCTGTTCGTCTCGAAGAGAGAGTTCGCGGCAATGAACCGGGTGTTGGTCGAGGCGATGATCGCCCACCCGCAGCTGACGCTCGTCGACTGGGACGGCTATGCCCAGGGCCACGGCGACTGGTTCCAGACCGACCATCTGCACCTGATGCCCGCCGGTGGCACCGGCATCGCCACCCTGCTGCACCAGGCGCTGGCAGAACCGCTCGGGCTGGCCAGGCAAGCGACGCTCCCGACAGCGCGGCGAGGGCAGCGGTACCAGGCCCGCCTCGGCGACGCCGGCGTGGGTAGCAGCTGGAAGATCGTCTCCGGGAGGCTGCCGCAGGGGCTACGCTTGGCGACAAGCGGCGTCGTCTCCGGCCGGCCGCTGCAGGCAGGCTCCGCGAGCGTTGAGTTGCTCTTCCGCTCCGCCGGCTTCCAACTCGCCCACCAGCGGGTCGAGATCCGCGTCAGCAGCCCGGCCGCCGGGCGCAACAGCACCAGCCAACGGCGCACACGCACCTCCGGAGGGGAGTCGCGATGAAGGCGCCGAACTCCAAGTTGCAGCACCGGGCAGGAGGACGAACCTCACGAGTCGTTGAAGCGCGACCGCACCTCCGCTGCCAGCACTCCCGGCCGAGCCGGAGCCGCGTAGACTCCGCGCCATGACCGGCTTCGTGGACGCGCTCGCCTCCGGCGTCGTCGTTCTCGACGGCGGCCTGGCGACCGAGCTCGAGGCGCAGGGCAACGATCTGCGCGACAGCCTGTGGTCGGCGCGCCTGCTCCGCGACGATCCGGCCGCGGTCGTCGCAGCACACCGCGCGTATTTCGACGCCGGGGCCGAGGTCGCGATTACGGCGAGCTACCACGCGAGCTTTGGCGGGTTCAGCCGGGCGGGCTTCACGGACGCTGAGACCACAGAGATCCTCGCCCGCAGCGTCGCCCTTGCCCGCGAAGCTCAGCCGTCCGACCGGCGTACCTTCGTCGCGGGGTCGGTGGGCCTCTTCGGTGTGGTGTGGGCGAACGGAACCGAGTACACGGGCGACTACGCCGCCGCGACCGACGCCATGATCGCCTCAGAGCAGCGCGCGCGGATCGCCGCCGTCACCGCCGGCGGGCCCGACCTGCTCGCTATCGAGACGATCCCCAGCGGCCGAGAGGCCGCCATCCTCGCCGAGCTCCTCACGGAGGTCGATGTCGAGGCATGGGTCACGTTCTGCTGCCGCGACGGCGCGCATCTGAGCGACGGCACTCCGCTCGACGACGCCATCCGGGCAGTGACCCGCACGAACCGACCGGTGGCAGTCGGCGTGAACTGCACGCCACCCCAGCACATCGCCTCGCTGCTCGACCGTGCGCGCGGCGCGACCGACCTTCCGCTCGTCGTCTATCCCAACTGGGGCCGGGTCTGGAACGGGGACAC
>DAIOGR010000313.1:0-3082 GCA_036745155.1 Gaiella sp. | reverse complement strand
CTGTCGCTCTCCTCCTCGCCGATCGGCACCAAGGGCAGCTGGCAGCTGATCCTGGGCTGGTCGTTCATCTACACCTGGACCGTGCTCGCGATGGAAGCCGCGGCGTGCTACATCGGCGAGTGCCGCGAGCCCGTCCGCGACGCGAAGATCGCGATCACGGCGGAGGGCCTCTTCGGCTTCTTCATCTACCTCACGCTGCCGATCATGGTCTTCTCCGTGCTCGGCACGACCGGGCTCGGCCAGCTCGCGGCGGACAACGAGGGGTGGATCGGCGACGCCAACATCCTCTTCCAGGGCTACGTCGACAAGATCTTCGGCGTCAACGACTTCTGGACGTGGCTGATCGGCCTGTCGCTGATCGCGGCGCTCAGCCTCTCGGTGCTGAACGCGATCATGGGCGCGTCCCGCGGCATGTACCAGAACTCGCACGACGGCATCCTCCCGAAGGCCTTCGGCTGGGCGAACAAGCACAAGGCGCCCTCGTTCTCGATGCTCGTCAGCCTGGTCTGCTCGATCGCCGTGCTCACGGTCGGCTCGCCGCTGCAGATCTACGTGTTCTCGAACATGGGGTACCTGTTCGCGCTCGCCGTCTCGCTGATCGGGTACGGGATCTTCCGGTCGATGCGCGAGGAGACGCCACGGGAGCTGAAGATGCCGCGCGCCTTCGGGCCGCTCGGGCTGATCGTCGGCGTCCTTGGGCTGCTGCTGTGGGCGATCGGCGGGTACTACGCGGCCGACTACGCCGTCGGGCCCGGTTACCGCTGGCTGTACTGGATCGGGCTGCTGCTCCTCGTTCTCTACTTCCCGCTCTACTGGTGGAGGACGCTCGAGGACAAGGCCGCCGCCGGGAAGACGCCCGAGCCGGCGATCGAGACCAGCACCGGAGGGCCTGCCTAGCGGTGCCGTTCCACCGTCGCCGCTTCGACGTCCAACCCACCACCCCGTGCGAGGTCATGCTCGCCTCGGACGGGCGCCAGGACTACTCCCAGGGGGCGGTCGCGCGCGCGGCCGCCCTCGCCCCGGCGGGGCCCGTCGCGGTCGTCGCGATCGCCAAGATCTACGGCTCCTCGTTCGGTCTGCCGCATCCCGGGCTGCTGCCGACCAAGGCCGAGCTGGCGGAGCGCCGCGGCTGGGTGAACGAGGCGATCCGCAACCTGGAAGCTGCGGGTGCCTCCGCCGACGGTCAGGTGGCAGCGACGCGAAGAGCGGCCAAGAAGCTCGCGTCTGTCGCGCGGGCGCGCGGGGCTCGCGTCGTCGTGATCGACGAGACGCCGGTTGCGAAGGGCGTGCGACGTCTGATCGAAGGCGATGTAGGAACCGAGTTACGCCGCGCGCTGCGGCGGGAAGGGATCGAGGTCGAGGTGATCCCGCGCGGAGGGGCCTCGCAGGGCTGAGCTCGAGAGCTGACCCCGCGAGACCTGCCGGCGGTGGACTAGTTGTCCCTTGTCGGCGTTGGCAGGGGGCCGACGCCGCGCGAGTAGCGATACTCGGTGTCGGTCTCTGTCGCTCGGGCGCCCATCGCCGCGACGATGAGCTTGGCAAGCTTGGTCATGCGCTCCTCCTGTTCGGCTGCTTGTGTGAGGGTTCGATTCCATCTATAAAGCAAAACGGAGGAATGACCACCTGTCTTGAAGCAATGCTTTACAGGCAAGGGGCCTGGTGAGCGTCGAACGGAGCACCGCCACGACGGGCATCGAGGAGCTCGACCGAGCTCTCGGCGGGCTGTACTGGGGCGACAACGTCGTCCTCGACGCTGAGAGCAAGGCTGCGGTCGAGCCGTTCTACCGCGCCGCGACGGAAGCGGCGCTGTACGACACGATCACCTTCGTGACTCTCGCCCGGGAGCCCGAGGAGCTGGAAGCGAGCTTTCCCGGCGCCGCGGTGCTCGACGCTCGCGCGGCTACTCCCATCGCCCAGGCGCGTCCGCTGCTCGAGTCAGTGGCACGCATCTGTGCCGAGCCCGGCCGGCACCTCGTGCTGTTCGACTCGCTCGAGACGATGAGCGAACGGTGGGGCAGGGAAACGGCAGGCGTCTTCTTCTCTCGCGGCTGCCCGCTCCTGCTCGGGCTCGGCGCCATCGCCTACTGGTCGCTCACGGCCGCCAGGCACTCGCCCGTCCTGCGGCGGGAGATCGAGGGGATCACGCAATGCGTCCTCGTCCTCGGTGACGACACACTGCGGATCGCCAAGGCCGAGGGCCGGCCGCCGGGTGTCGAGGGGAGCGTCTTCCGCTACCGGCTCGGCGACGACGGCCTGCCCGCACTCGAGGCGGCTTCGACGGCCGCACGCCTCGGTGCGGCGCTGCGCGCGCTCCGGAGCTCCCGTCGCCTCAGCCAGGGCGAGCTTGCCCGGCTCGCCGGGGTCTCGTCGAGCGCCATCTCGCAGGCTGAGCGCGGACGCCGAGGGCTCTCGCTCGACACGCTGCTCGATCTCACCGGGAAGCTCAACATCTCCCTTGACGAGCTGCTGCGCGGCGAGGTGGCGCCGGGATACCGCCTGGCGCGACGCGACGACCCGCGCCACGCCGAGAGCGACCGGCCGGTGGCGCTCCTCGACGACCCGAGAGCGGGCCTGCGCGCGTATCTCGTCCGGCTCTCACCGGGCGGGACTGCGGCACCGGAGTTCGTGCACAAAGGCGTCGAGCTGGTCACGGTCGCGACGGGCCTCGTGCAGGTTCAGCTCGCCACGGGGCGCCCCGTCCTACGGCCGGGTGAGGCGTTGATCGCCGACCAGAGCGGCGTCGAGGGATGGCGCAACCTCACCGACCGCGAGGCGGTCGCGTTCTGGATCCTCCACGACGAGCCTCGCTACGGCGCTCAGCTCCACGGATAGGGCGAGTTCGAGACCGGGTGCAGGTCGCCGGTCGCGAAGCGCTCGAAGCGGAACGGGTAGAGCAGGCTCGAGTGCTCGCCCTGCAGCACCTTCGCCACCTCGCGGCCGACGCCGATCATCTTGTAGCCGTGGTTCGAGTCGAGGATCGCGTACACGTTGGGCTTGAGGTAGTCGAAGACCGGGAAGTTGTCCGCGGTGAACGAGCCCACGCCGCCCGAGCGGGCCTGCTTGTAGAGCGGGCGGCAGCCCT
>DAIOGR010000312.1:0-3123 GCA_036745155.1 Gaiella sp. | reverse complement strand
TGATGCAGATCCTGTCGCGCCGGCAGAAGAACAACCCGGTGCTGATCGGCGAGCCGGGCGTCGGCAAGACCGCCGTCGTCGAGGGCCTGGCGTCGCGCATCGCGTCCAACCAGGTGCCCGAGCTCCTGAAGAACAAGCAGATCTACACGCTCGACCTGGCGGCGCTCGTGGCCGGGTCGAAGTACCGGGGCGAGTTCGAGGAGCGGCTGAAGAAGGTGATGAAGGAGATCACCCAGCGCGGCGACATCATCCTGTTCATCGACGAGCTGCACAACCTCGTCGGTGCCGGGGCGGCCGAGGGCGCGATCGACGCTGCCTCGATCCTGAAGCCGGCGCTCGCCCGCGGCGAGCTGCAGACGATCGGCGCCACGACGCTCGACGAGTACCGCAAGTACCTGGAGCGCGACGCGGCCCTGGAGCGCCGGTTCCAGCAGGTGCGGGTCGAGGAGCCCTCCATCGACGACACCGTCCAGATCCTGCGGGGCCTGCGCGACCGCTACGAGGCGCACCACCGCTGCAAGATCTCCGACGAGGCGCTGCGCGCCTCGGCGGTGCTCGCCGACCGCTACATCCAGGACCGCCATCTGCCCGACAAGGCGATCGACCTGATCGACGAGGCAGGATCGCGCTTGCGCATCCGCACGATGTCCGCTCCGCCCCGCTACCGGGAGCTGGAGGAGGAGATCGAGAAGGTGCGCGCCGACAAGGAGAACGCGATCGAGGCGCAGGAGTTCGAGAAGGCGGCGTCGCTCCGGGACAAGGAGCGCAAGCTCACCCAGAAGAAGAAGGAGCTGGAGGAGAACTGGCGCAACGAGGCCGACGAGGAGCAGCCGGAGGTCGGCGAGGACGAGATCGCCGACATCGTCTCCATGTGGACCGGCATCCCCGTGTTCAAGCTCACCGAGGCGGAGTCGCAGAAGCTGATCCGCATGGAGGAGGAGCTGCACAAGCGCGTGATCGGGCAGGAGCCCGCGATCGTCGCCGTGTCCAAGGCGATCAGGCGCGCACGCGCCGGGATCAAGGACCCGAAGCGCCCGACCGGCTCGTTCATCTTCCTCGGCCCCTCAGGCGTCGGCAAGACCGAGCTCGCGCGCACGCTCGCCGAGTTCCTGTTCGGCGACGAGGACGCGATGATCCAGGTCGACATGAGCGAGTACATGGAGAAGCACTCGGTCTCGCGCCTGGTCGGCTCCCCGCCCGGCTACGTCGGCTACGACGAGGGCGGCCAGCTCACCGAGGCCGTGCGGCGCAAGCCGTACTCGGTGCTCCTCCTCGACGAGATCGAGAAGGCCCACCCGGACGTCTTCAACATCCTGCTCCAGATCCTCGAGGACGGGAAGCTGACCGACGCGCAGGGGCGCAAGGTCGACTTCCGCAACACGATCGTGATCATGACGTCGAACATCGGTGCCGCCCAGATCTCGAAGAACCAGTCGCTCGGCTTCACGCTCGGCGACGAGGCGGGGCTCACCTACGACGACATGAAGGGCCGCGTGATGGGCGAGCTGAAGAAGGTGTTCCGCCCGGAGCTGCTGAACCGGATCGACGAGATCATCGTGTTCCACAAGCTGGAGAAGAGCGAGATCCTCCAGATCGTCGACCTGATGATGAAGCGCCTCCGCGACCAGATGGTGATTCACGGCGCCACGATCGAGCTGACCGACGCAGCGAAAGAGCTGCTGGTCGAGCAGGGCTACGACCCGGCGATGGGGGCGCGGCCGCTGCGCCGCTCCATCCAGCGACTGATCGAGGACCCGCTCGCGGACTTCGTGCTGGGCCGGGAGCTCGGCGAGGGGTCGACGATCCTGATCGACCGGCGCGAGGAGCTCACCGGCGTGGAAGGCGAGTCGCTCGTCGACATCAAGGTGATCGACGGCGCCCCCCGGCCGGTCACGGTGCCCGCCGACGAGCCGCCGTCCGAGCTACTGGACGCACCGCCCGCGGACAACGAGCTGAACTGACGCAGGGGCGAGGCGTGCCTCGCCCCTGGTGCGGCCCACTTCCCGCACGCCGCAGGCACGGCCTCGCCCCTGCGGGCACCATGCGGAGAACGTGCTCCCGAGGAGGCCACCATGCAGCTGATCGACCCCAGCGATGCGGCGCCCGAGGTGCGCGCCGTCTTCGACGACATCAAGCAGACGCGGCGGACCGACCGCGTCAACAACTTCTGGTTGGCGCTCGCGAGCCATCCCGCGACGCTCGAGCGCACGTGGGAGAGCGTGAAGCAGGTGATGGCCCCCGGAGCGCTCGACCCGCTCACGAAAGAGCTCGTCTACGTGGCCGTGTCGGTCACGAACGGCTGCGAGTACTGCATCGCCTCGCATACCGCCTCGGCCCGAGCAAAGGGGATGACGGAGGAGCAGCTCGGTGAGCTCCTGGCAGTCGTGGGCATGGCCAACGAGACGAATGCGCTCGCAACGGGATTCGGCGTTCCGGTCGACGACGCGTTCAGGCGCGCTCCGTAGTGGAGGCTGAAGAAGACGTTGCGCCCGTTACCCGGGCGCGCGCAGCGCGCCCCTTCAGGATCTCGCGGGTCAGCCGCGCAGCGGCTGACCCGCGAACAGCAAGCATCGAGTGGGGCTTGTCGCAACGAGCATTTCGAGTCGAACGTTGCGACAAGCCCCACGAGCAGCACGCCGGCGCGCCGGTGCGGTAGGTTCGCTGCGATGCTCCAGATCCGCCACGCCAACCCGTCCGACTACGGCCGTGTGATCCAGCACGTCAACGCCTGGTGGGGCGGCCGTGAGATGGCGCCGATGCTGCCGAAGCTCTTCTTCCTGCACTTCGAGGGGACGAGCTTCGTCGCCGAGGACGACGAGGGAAACCTCGTCGCCTTCCTGATCGGCTTCGTCTCCCAGACGCGCCCGGACGAGGCGTACGTCCACTTCGTCGGCGTCGCTCCCGAGCATCGTGGCTCGGGCGTCGGCAGGCGTCTGTACGAGCGCTTCTTCGAAACGGTGGGGGAGCACGGCTGCACGACGGTGCGCTGCGTCACTTCCCCGGCCAACAGCGGCTCGATCGCCTTCCACGAGGCGCTCGGCTTCGCGGTCGACCGGGTCGTCGACGACTACGACGGCCCCGGCGAGGACCGGGCGGTGCTGGTCAGACAGCTCTAGTGCGGCG
>DAIOGR010000311.1:0-3124 GCA_036745155.1 Gaiella sp. | reverse complement strand
TCGCTGCCGTTCGCCTCGTCCCTCTGCGGCGCCTGCTACGACGTCTGCCCGGTCAAGATCGACATCCCCTCGATCCTCGTGCACGAGCGGGCGAAGGCTGTGCGCGCCGAGCGGGCCGGGGTGGAGGGGATGTCGCTACGGCGACTTGCCCGGGCCTTCGCCTCGCGCGCCGGCTACGAGCGCGCGCAGCGGCTTGCGCGCCGGCTGCAGCGGCCGGTCGTGCGGGACGGGTGGGTGCGGCATTTCCCGCCCGGCCCCCTGGCGGCGTGGGGCCGCTCGCGCGACCTGCCGGCAGTGCCCGACGAGACCTTCCGCGAGTGGTGGGAGTCCCGTGCCCGGCCGTGAGGCGGTGCTCGCGCGCGTCCGGGCCGCCCTCGGGGATGCGCCCGGGCCTGTCGAGGTGCCGCGGGCGTACCGCACGGGAGGCGAGGCTGGCGAGGCGGACCTTCTGTCGCAGTTCGTCGTGAGGGTGCGCGACTACGGTGCAACGGTCGTCGTCACGGGCGACCCGCGGGAGGCCGCTGCCGAACGACTTCGCGCGGAGCGTGCGGTGCGGATCGTCGTCGCGCCCGACCTGACGTCTTCCCTTCGTCCCTCCGGCGTCGAGCTGGTCGAGGACGACGGACTGGGCGCGGCCGAGCTCGACGCGCTCGACGGGGCGCTGACGACCTGCGCCGCCGCCTGCGCCGACACGGGCACGATCGCGCTCGACGGCGGCCCGGGGCAGGGGCGCCGGGCGATCAGCCTCGTGCCCGACCTCCACGTCTGCCTCGTGCGGGCCGACCAGGTCGTCGAGACGGTGCCGGAGCTGATCGCGTGCCTCGAGCCGAGCGCGCGGGCGGGCCGGCCGATCGTCCTCGTCTCCGGCCCGTCGGCGACATCGGACATCGGCCTCGAGCGGGTCGAGGGCGTGCACGGCCCTCGCCGGCTCGTCGTGATCCTCTCGAGTTGAGCCATCCGAGTTGTCGTCCATAATGACAACATGGAGGGCATGTGTCGCTGTGGACGCTGCGAGATGAGCAAGCCCGAGTCGGAGTTCCACCGCTCCACCAAGAGAGGCCGCCAGGCGTGGTGCAAGGCCTGTCGCAGGGCGTACGACGCCGAGTACCACGGGCGTCGCGCGGCCGTCAGGCGAAAGCAGGCGTACCGACGGCACAGAACTCTTGTCGAGTGGTACCGAGAATTGAAGGACGCTCCATGCGTCGACTGTGGCGGCAAGTTCCATCACGCCGCGATGCAATGGGATCATCTCCCCGGCGCGACGAAGCGCGGGGATCTTGGCCGACTCATCAACGGTCACAGCCGCCGTCTCATCCTGGATGAAATCGCGAAGTGCGAGCTCGTATGTGCAAACTGTCATGCTGTCCGAACGTACGAACGCGCACGGGGTGTAGCTCAGTCTGGTAGAGCGCCCGCTTTGGGGGCGGGAGGATCGTCGGTTCGAGTCCGACCACCCCGATCTGATCAATGAGGACCCTCGCCTGCGTCTCCCTTCTCCTTGCTGGGTTCGCGGTTTCGGGCGATGCTCACACGGCTGCCGGCTTCCGGGGCTCTGTCGCGTTGATCTCGCCCGCCCTCGCCGAGCGCATGACCGGCGTCTCGTGGCGGCCTGGCTGCCCGGTGCCGCTGCGCGACCTCCGGGTCGTCCGCGCCACCCACCACGGCTTTGACGGCCGTGACCATGCCGGCGCCGTGATCGTGCACCGCGACGTCGCCCGGCAGCTGCTCGCGGTGTTGCACCGCCTCTACGTCGACGGCTTCCCGATCCGGCGCATGACTCCGGTCGACGCATACGGCGGCAGCGACTTCCGCTCGATCGAGGCCGACAACACGTCCGCCTTCAACTGCCGGTACGTCGACGGCACGACGCGCTGGTCGGAGCACGCGTACGGCCGGGCGATCGACGTCAACCCGATCGAGAACCCGTACGTCGGCTCGTCCGGCACGTCGTCGCACGCGGCCAGCGGACCCTACGTGCGGCGGACGCCGTTCCGGCCCGGGATGGCCGCGGAGGGGCACGCACTCGTGCGCGCCTTCGACGTAGCCGGTTGGGGGTGGGGCGGCCGCTGGTCGGGCGCGAAGGACTACCAGCACTTCTCCGCCTCGGGGCGCTGACGCTGGGCTGTCCGACGACGCGGTCGCCGCTGCGGGACACCTCTCGTCTCAGCCGAGCCACTCGGGGCGCTCCATCCCACCGTACTCCTGGATCGACCCGAAGATGCTCTGGACGACGAACGTGCTGTTCACCGTCAGGCGGCAGGTGCCTTGGGGGAGCATGCGTGCCCGCTTGCCGCTGCTTCGGCGCGACGCCTGGTTGACGATCGAGCGCGTCAGGCTCGCCTGCTGGAGCGCGAGTTCGTCGAGCCAGTAGTGCTCGATCGCATCCTGGTGGGCCGCGTGATCGGTGAAGAGGTGACACGTCACGCGCACCTGCTCGTCGGAGACCGCGAACGTCGAACGAAGAAAGGCCAGAAACAGCCTCAGCAAGGCCGGATCCGCGTTCGAGATACGTGCGGCGTTGCGGCTGGCCTTCTCTCCTTCGGCCCAGTAGAGCATCACTCCGGCGATGTGGAGGGGTTCGCCGCGGCGGGCGAGCGCGCGGCCGTGCTCCTGGTACCCGCGCCGGCGTTCTCGTGCGCGCTCCGCGTTGCGCTGCGCGCCTGCGATCTGTCCCGAGATCGCCGGATTGCGCTCTCTGAGCCTCCCCTCCTGCGCGTGCGTCAACGGGACGTCCCGCAGCCAGCGGCTCGCCGTCGAGCGTGACACTCCCAGAGCTGCTGCGATGTCGCGAATGGACCGTCCTTCTTCGAGTCTGAGAGCCCTCGCCCGAAATCGCTCCTCCGTTTTCACATCAGTAAACTATCGCCGGCACCGGACGGGAGTTCGGGCGCACGGGGGCGGGACTGTCCATGCGCAACCGCTGCGAGGCGTACGAATCGTCCGGACGCCTTGGGGCGACGCTACGCTTCAGGGGCGCGGCCTTGGTGAAGCGGTATCACGTGAGCCTTCCAAGCTCGAGTCACCGGTTCGATCCCGGTAGGCCGCTCCTCACGCCTTGCCGCCCCGGCACGTAGCGTTGCGGCGTGAGCCCGTCCGACTGGTCGTGGAATCCCGAAGCGGTCGT
>DAIOGR010000310.1:0-3135 GCA_036745155.1 Gaiella sp. | reverse complement strand
CAGCCGTCGTGTGGTCGCTCGCGCCGGTTGTGGCGAT
The DNA here is from genome assembly GCA_036745155.1 of Gaiella sp. Taxonomy (GTDB): domain Bacteria; phylum Actinomycetota; class Thermoleophilia; order Gaiellales; family Gaiellaceae; genus Gaiella. Next base: position 3,098 of record DAIOGR010000310.1, on the reverse strand, counting down.
CCCGCTCTTCGTACCGAAGTACCGCGACACGTACGAGCACGACGTGCTGCCGGCGCTCTACGGCTTGACCGTGCGGCCGGAGTTCGCGGCCATGGCCCTCTCCCTCGTCGCAGCAGCGCTCGCGCTGCGGGCCGTCGCGGGGTCCGCACGGGCGGGGCTGCTCGCCGGGTTGTTCGCCGGCGCCGCCGCCGCGGTGTCGCCGCCCGCCGTAGCCGTCGCGGTGGGCATCTTCCTGGCGTTCGGCGTCGCACGGGTCTGGCGGCGGCTGCCGGAGGCCGGCGCGGGTCTCGCGGCGGCGCTCCTGCCGGCGCTCCTGTGGCGTTCGCGGGCCCCCGGGATCGCAACGGTGACGCTCGGCGACCCGTCGTGGACCGCCTTCCAGGCGACGATGGCGCAGATCCGCGAGTTCTTCTGGTCGAACAGGCTGCTGCAGTGGCTTCCGGTCGCGGGGGCGATCGGGGCGCTGCGCCTCGCGGCGCCGTTCGGGGCGCTGCTCGTCGGCTGGCTCGGCGCTGCAACTGTCGCAACCGTCGCGACGGCCCCCGGCCTCGACGGCGGGCGCCTGTTCGTCTCGCTGATCCCGGCCTGGCCTGCGTACGCGCTCCTCGTCGCCGCGATCCCGGCGCTCGTCCCGACGCTCGTGGCACGGCTTGGCCCGCGACTGGCGCCGCAGACCGGTGCGGCCGAGCTCGGCTCTCGCACTGTCGTCGTCACGGCCCTCCTGCTCGTGGTGCTGCCGTTCGCGATCGTCGTAGCCGTCGGGCGCTAGTCGGCGTCCCCCTCAGCGGCGTCGCTCCGCCGTCCCAGGCGCTGTTCGAGCAGCGCGACCCGCTGCGCCAGGAGCGTGTTCTGGTCCGCGAGCCGGGACAGCACCGTCGAGTAGTGCAGCAGCACGACGACGACGAACAGGATCGCGGCTGCGAAGAGGATCGCCGGGGGGTAGCTGCTGACCCCGAGCCAGCGGGCGATCGTGTTGAGACCGTCCCGCCAGGCCGAGAGCACGAGCAGGACGACGCCGGTGACGAGCCACAGGAGCGCGTACCGCTCCTTCAGCCGCCGGCCCCGGATCAGCTCGAGCACGACGAGGATGAGGACCAACGACGCGATCGACGCGGCAATCGAGATACGGATCGGCGTCATGCGCGCTTCGCCTCGTCGGCCGGCACCGTGGACTTGCGCAGCATCGCGATGACCAGGGCCAGCGTGACCTTGAGCACGTAGTAGACCGAGCGGAGGAACGTGATCGACGACTCGCCGTGCTCCCGCTCGCGCATCCGCACGGGCACCTCCTGCAGGCGCAGCCGGTGCTTGAACACGAGCACGGTCGCCTCGACCTCGGGATAGTCGTTCGGATAGTCGCCGGCGAAGAGCGCGATGCCCTTGCGGTTGAGCGCCTGGAAGCCGGACGTCGTGTCCGTCACCCGCTGGCGCGTCAGCACGGAGACGAGCTTGGCGAACCAGGTGATGCCGATGCGCCTCGCGAGCGGCGGCCGGTACGCCCGGTTGCCGTCGGCGAAGCGGGAGCCCGTGACGATGTCGGCCTCGCCGGCCTGCACGGGGGCGAGGAGCCTCGGGAGCTCGGCAGGGTCGTGCTGGCCGTCGCCGTCGAGGCGCACGGCCAGCTCGTAGCCCTGCTCGAGCGCGTACTTGAACCCCGTCTGCACGGCGCCGCCGATGCCGAGATTGAAGGGAAGCGTGACGACGGCGGCCCCGTGGGCGGCGGCGATCGCGGACGTGGCGTCAGTCGAGCCGTCGTCGACGACGACGACGTCGTACCCCGGGTCGAACGCCCTGATCTCGTCGACCACGCCGCCGATCGCTCCTGCCTCGTTGTGCGCGGGAACCACCGCGAGCACAGTGCCGCGGGTCATACGAGCACCGCCACCGCGAGACCGAGGAGCTCGAGCACGCGCCGGGCGCGGTGCGCATACGTGTGCTCGTCGAGCACACGCTCGCGGGCGCGGGCGCCGAGCTCTGCAGCCTGGGCCCTGTCGCCGAGCAGCAGACGGTAGGCGTCCAGCGCCTCGTCGGCGTTGTCGACGACGAGGATCTCCCGGCCCGGCTCGAACCAGCGCTCGATGCCCTGGTGCGGATTCGAGACGATCGCGGCGCCCGCGGAGGCGAGCTCGAAGGGGCGGCACGTCGACGAGAGCGGCACCGTGGCGTGTGAGCGGCGGGTGATGTTGAGGTTGACGTGCGCCGCCGAGATCGCTCGCGCGAAGACGTTGAAGGGGACGTCCCCCAGCTCGCGCGCACTGCCGGTGTCGCCGCGGAAGTCGCGGCCGCCGAGCGCGAAGTCGATGTCAGGCGCCGCGCGGCTCGGCTCGCCCACCATGGCGGCGGTCCACTCGCGGCGGAACTTGTCGCCGTAGCCGTAGAAGAAGACGTCCATCTCCTTCTCCACCGGCCGGGGCGCGAAGAACTCCGGATCGGCTGCCCAGAAGACCGCCTCCGCCCGCCGAGCGCCGAGCTCGAGCAGCCGGGGCAGACCACCCTCCGAGTTGGAGAGCACGAAGTCGTACTCGGAAGGATCGGCACCGTGGTAGTAGTTGAAGCCCGTGTCCATGCCGCCGAACTCCGGCAGGCTCATGGGGACGTCCCCGTCGTAGAAGACGACCGGGATGCCGAATCGCTCTCGGAGAGCCGTGGGGATTCCCTTGAAGTGCGCCATCGGCACGGTGAAGACGACGACGGCGTCGGGCCGCTCGCGCTCCACGAGGCGCTCCAGATGGCGGCGCCAGCGCGGTGTGACGACGCGCCAGATCGTCTCACGCGTGAGACGGTCGAGCGCGCTGTCCTCCGGGCTATCCTCGGCGCGGCGCAGGTACCGGTCGCCCTTGAGCCGGGCGAGCCCGCCGCGCAGCGCGGCGTACGACTCGCCTTCGCGGTAGGTCGGGTTCGGTGCGGTGCGCCACCAGGGAGACTCGACGGGCCGGCCGCGGTACGGCGTCACGACCAGGTCGACGCCGGCCTCGTACATCCCTTTCCACAGCTGCCACCACGCGGGGGTGCAGCCGTAGCGGAAGTCGAGGTCGATCGCGGAAGCGACCGCGAGGATCTTCGGAGCCTTCACCGCGGGGATTGTAGGGGCGGGCCCT
>DAIOGR010000309.1:0-3145 GCA_036745155.1 Gaiella sp. | reverse complement strand
GAGGTCGTCGTAGATGACGAGGGCGTGCTTGCCGTTGTAGAGGAAGTACTCGCCCATCGCAGCGCCGGCGAACGGCGCCATCCACTTGATCGGAGCGGCTTCCTGCGCAGGCGCCGAGATGATGATCGTGTACTCCATCGCACCCTCGTCCCGCAACCGCTCGTAGACCTGCGCCACCGTCGACGCCTTCTGGCCGACCGCGACGTAGATGCACACCACGTCGCCGCCCTTCTGGTTGATGATCGTGTCGATCGCGACAGCTGTCTTGCCCGTGCCGCGGTCGCCGATGATCAGCTCGCGCTGCCCGCGGCCGACCGGGATCATCGAGTCGATCGCCTTCAGGCCGGTAGCGAGAGGCTCCTTCACAGGCTGGCGCTGCACAACGCCCGGAGCCTTGAACTCGAGCGGGCGCGAAGCGGTCGTCTCGATCGGCCCCTGGCCGTCGAGCGGGGCGCCGAGCGGGTCGACGACGCGCCCGAGCAGCGCCTCGCCGACGGGCACGCTCATGACGCTGCCGGTGCGGCGGACGGGCTCGCCCTCCTTGACGTGTTGCCACTGGCCGAAGAGCGCCACCCCGACGTTGTCCTCCTCGAGATTGAACGCGATGCCGACCACGCCGTGCTCGAACTCGAGCCGCTCCAGGGAAACGCAGTTCTCGAGGCCGTGCACGCGGGCGATGCCGTCGCCCACCTGCAGCACCGTGCCGACCTCGGACAGGTCGGTCTCGACGTCGTACTCCTCGATCCGTTGCTTCAGGATCGAGGTGATCTCTTCCGGCCGTAGCTTCACATCAGCTCCTGTTCTCGTTCCACCGTCAGTGTCGAATTGTCTTGCGGCCGCTCACGTCACCGTGAGCCGAACGCACGTGCGGCTGCTGGCGTTACCCGCCCGATCGAACGCGGCGGCGCAAACGCGTAGCTTGCCCTTCGCGGATCGGGGCACACGCCAGGAGATCACTTTCACCGTACCGTCTGGGCGAACGACGACCCCGTTCATCCGGGTCAGCGCCTTGGTGCCCTTGAGCACACTGACGTCGACGCTGGTCGTCCGGCTGTCGTCGCGGGCGGCCAGCGTGAGCCGCAGCGTCGCCCCCACCTTCGCCGTGGCGGGTGAGTGGAAGCGGAGCGTCGGCGCCGCCGTGTCGACGGCCTCGCCCTGGCCGGAGGAGAAGGCCAGCCGCTCCTTCAGGTCGCCGCACCACTTCGTGGTGATGCCGCCGTCCTCGTCGTAGCGCCCCAGGAAGAAGCCGTTGGAGATCATCCGCACGACGAAGCTGCCCGAGCGGAAGTCCTCCCGCCCGTTGAAGCGGCCGACCAGCTCCTTCGTGTCGTCACCGCGCGTGCAGGCGATCAGGTCGCCGCCCTCCATGTAATGACCGCGGAAGAAGCGGGTGCGGCCATCGTCCGGGCAGCCGCTGAACGGCTGGCCGCCGAAGTTCCTGCCCATCGCCGCGACGCCGTCCTCGTAGCGGATCGGCTTCCACGTCAGCGTGCCGAGGGGGGTCTCGCTGCCGTCGTCGTTCATCAGCTGGGCGGGCCAGATGCCGCTCCAGAGATCGGGCAGGCCGGCGTCACCGGGCGCCGCGGACCGTGCCCCGGTGGCCGCAGGCACAATGACGCCCGTGAGCGCCACCACGAGCAGCGCGACGAGCAGGCGGGGCCGCCTGGCCGCGCTCGGCGCCGTTGCGACCCTGGCCGCGGCCGCCGCGGGCTGCGGCGGCGGCGACTCGCCGGCAGGCACCAGCACCTCCACCGGCGCGTCCATGGCCGGAGCCGTCGAGCAGGCGCTGTACGCCAAGGGAGACACGCAGGAGGTCGCGTGCGAGAGCATCGGCGCAGTCGCCGTCTCCGGCGTCTCGCGCGAGGTCGTCCGCTGCTCGTTCACCGAGGAGAAGGACGGCGCGGGCGAGATGCGCGCGAAAGCCGGCTGCTTCGTGCTCGAGGACGGCGCCCCGCTCGACGTCACGATGGACGTCCCCTCTGACGTGACCTGCGTCACGAAGCGCTGACCAGCCCCTGGCGCAGCCGCTCGAGCCGGCCGCGCACGCTCGCATCCACGCGCAGGGAGCCGGCCCGCAGCACCATCCCGCCGATCAGGCCGGCATCGACCTTGCGGACGGCCTCCACCGAGCGCCCGGACGCCTGCTCGATCTGCGACACGATCGCGGCGGCCTCGTCGTCGGACAGCTCGAACGCCGTCGTCAGCTCGACGGCCACCCGCCCCTGGGCACGGTCGACGAGGGCCTGGAACTCCTCCCGGATCCCGGCAACCTGGCCTGCTCGGCCCTTCCCGGCGATCAGGCGCAGGAAGTTGCGGACGAGCTCGTCGGCGCCCTCGGAGAGCTCGTCGAGCACGCCCGCCTTCGCCGCCGGATCCACCTGCGGGTTGGAGAGGAACGCGGCGAGCTCGGGCGAGCCCTGGACCGCGTCCGCGAAGGCGGCCAGGTCGGCCTGCACCGCCTCGACCCGGCTCTGCTCCTGCGCCGCCTGGAAGAGGGCGCGGGCATACATGCGTTCGGCGACGGCCACGACGCCTCTAGCTCCTCCCCCGCTCGAGCGCGGAGAAGTCGAGCCCCTCGATCGCCTCGTCGATCAGGCGCCGCTGGTCGTCGTTGTCGAGCACCTTGCCGACGACGCGCTGGGTCGCCTCGAGCGTGAGGTCGGCGACCTCGCCGCGGATCTGGTCGATCGCGCGGGCGGTCTCGGCGTCGATCTGCTTGCGCGTGTCCTCGAGCCGCCGCTGCCGCTCGACCTCCGCCTCTTCCTTCACCCGCGCGATCTGGGCGTCCGCCACCTTGCGCGCCTCCGCGAGGATGTCCGCCGACTCGCTGCGGGCCTGCGCGAGGATGGCACGGTTCTGCTCGAGCAGCTCGCGTGCCTCCGTGCGGGCGTTGTCCGCCTCGTCGATCGCTTCCCGGATGCGGTCGCGGCGCGCCTCGATCGTCTTCTGGATCGGGCCGAACGCGAACTTCCGGAGCACGAAGAACGTGATGCCGAACGCGATCAGCGTCCAGATCATGAGCCCCGGAACGACCTTGATCAGGTCGTTGCTCGACTCGGCTGCAAGAACGTCGAACATCGGCCTAGATCAGGACGTAGGCGAGGAGGCCGCCGATGAGGCCGTAGAACACGACCGCCTCGGTGAG
>DAIOGR010000308.1:0-3152 GCA_036745155.1 Gaiella sp. | reverse complement strand
AAAGACGCTCGTCCGGGGGAGGGGTTGACGAGGCCGCCGCAGGGCGGCCTCGCCGCCTTGCTACTCGGTCACGAGCTCGCGCCGCCGCCGCTCAGGCTTGGCCGGAGGTACCAGAGCCCTGAACGCTGTGGCGGCGACGACGCTGCCGATCGTGCCGAGGTAGAGGCCCAGCACCCACGGCTGTCGCGTGTCCGTGCCGCTCATCACGCCGTGCACCGTCATGGCGGCGAACACGCCGTAGGTGGCCCAGTGCAGCCTCCGCCAGTTCTGCACGCCGATGCGCTTGCGTTGCGAGAACGACGCGTAGACGACGAGCATCAGCTCTGCCGCCACCACCCCGATGCCCGTCCACAAGGGCCGGTAGGGAATCTCCCCGGGGACGAGCAGCCCCACCCAGCTGATCGAGATGGACTGGTCGAGTACGAGCGTGACGCCGTGGAGGCCGGTGGCGCCTAGCGCGAGCAACGCGAGAAACCGGTGCAGGTCGGTCACCGTCGCCGGCTTGAGTGCCTTGCCGAACGGCCGCGACTTCAGGACCAGGCCAGCGAGCACCGAGCACGTCAACAGGAGGTAGGCGACGAGCCCACTCGCCCGCGCCTCGATCCAGAACGTCGGGTCCGTCTTCATGCGAGCCTGCCTGCAAGGACGACCCGGTCGTCCTCGGTGACGAGCACGCACGAGATGCCGAGCGCATTTGCTTCCACGATCGCAGCGCGCTCTCCGGCCAGGAACAGGGTCTTGGCGGCGACCTCCGCCGCGGCTGCGCTGTCCGCCACGGCGGTGACGCGCAGGAGATCGCTTCGCGACGGGCGTCCCGTTGCCGGATCGACGAGGTGGTGCAGCTCGGCATTGCCTCGGCGCCAGCGGCGATGGTCTCGGCCCGAGGTTGCCAGACCCCCTCCTGTGACCCCGAGCGTGAGGGGTGTGTGCGGCACGTCGACGGACACGGGCCACGGCCCGTCGCCGAGCAGGCCCGAGACGGCGAGGTCGCCGCCGGCGTTGACGAGGCACGGCCCGGCCTTCGAGAGCAGCTCGCACGCGCGGTCGACCGCCCAGCCCTTGGCTATGCCGCCCAGGTCGAGCTTGAAGCCGTCCTCCAGCTCGACCCTCCGGCGACCGGGGTCGATGCGGACACCGCCGCCGCACGGCGCGCCTGCAGCCGGAGGGGTCTCGGGTAGCTCGGGGGTGAGTGCCTCGAACGTGCGGTCGTACCCGGCTGCGACGACCGCGTCGTGCACGGTCGGATCGAAGCGGCCACCGCTGCGCTCCCTGGCCTCGACCGCGAGTTGCACCACGTCGAACAGCTCCAGCCCGACATTGAGTGCGCCGCTACGATTGAGTGCGTTCAGCTCGGAGTCCGGCAGGAAACGAGAGAAGATTCGCTCGAGGCGGTGCAGCTCGTCCTCCACCTCCTCGAACAACGTGTGCTCGGAAATGGCGTCGGAGTGGAGCAGGAGTTCGACGGTGACGCCCATCGCGTCGAGCTCGTGCCTCGCGAGGGCACGCTCCGGGGAGGTGGTGCTCGCGGTTGTCACTTCTTCTTCTTCGACGTGCTCGTGCTCGTCACCGGAGGCAGCTGCACGACCGCCACCGTCGGTGCTGCGGCCGGCGCCGGTGCCGGAGCTGGAGCCGGCGCTGGTTCCGCGGCCGGCGCAGGAGTCGGAGCCGCCGCGGGCGCTGCCGAAGCCGCCGGCGCCGGAGTCGGAGCTGGGGCGGCCGCGTTCGTGCCCGCCGCTCTGGACGCGGGTGCGTTGCTCCGCCCGGCCGTTGGGGCTGTCCGGGCCGAAGCCGCCGTTGGCCGGGCAGCGGTCTGCGCCGGGGTCGCGGTTGCGACGGCCGTGCTTGCTGCTGCGGGTTGTGCTTGGGACCGGGCCAAGGCGACGACGCTCGCCGCATAGGCGCGTGCCTGCACCGCCTGCGCCGAGGCGACCTGCGCCGCCCGAACTGCCGACGCCCGCGAGGCCTCGAGCTCCTGCAGGTGCCGCTGCTGTGCCACGGCGATCTGCCATTGGCGCTTGCGGAGCCGGCGTTCGTACAGGGCCCACCGCTTCCCCACGATCACCTTCACGTCGCCGGCACGCCGCTGCAGCTGCTTCTCACGCTTGGCGAGGGCAACGAGCCGGGGATCGAGCGGCGTGGCCGAGGAGGTCTCCCACGGGTGTGCGGCGATGAGAGCCCAGACCAGGAAGAAGACGACGATCGAGGCTGCGGCCGCGTACAGGCGGACGAGATGGTTCGCCATCGCCTACCCGTTCCCCTCTGCAGCCTTCTTCAGCGCTTCGCACTGGCGCTCGGCCTCTTTCTTCGCCGCTTCGCCCTGCTGCTCGGCGGCGCGCTTGAGCGCCTCGCACTGCCTTTCGGCTTCGCTCTTCGACAGCTTCGTCGGGGCAGGCTGCGTGAGCGGGGTGGCGGCCGGCGCCGACGCCGGAACGGGTGTGGGCAGGGAAGGGGGAGCCGGAGCCGTCTCCGCCGGGGCCTTGGTGACGGGCTCCGGGACCTCCATCTCGTCCCGCGGCACGGTTGGAGCGATCCGCGAACGCGTTACCGGCACCTGGCGGGCTGCGACGGGGACGGTCCGAGGTGACCGCGCACGTGGCGCCGTGACCTTGGCTCCGGCGGGTGGTATGGCCGGTTGTGCGGTGCGCGCCGCGGGGGCCAGTGCCGGTAGGGCTCCGTACGACGGCGCACTCACGAGCGAGGCGCGGGCGTAGCGAGGGACGGTGGGCAGGGCGGGCGGCCTGGACGCGAGGGCCTTCCGTAGCGACGCTTCCCACGCGTCCAAGCGGGCGCCTCGCCTCGCGATCGCCGTGGACGCGACGACTTCGGGCTTCGTCTCGGAGTCGCCGAGATGCGCGGTCGTGATGGTCGCGTATGCCCCGGCGACAGAGGCTGCGCCGAGGAACGCGGCGAGAGCGATGCCGTGTGCGCGGGCGATCACGCCGCCCCCTCGGGGAGGTGCCGGGCGGGAGAACGTAGGATCGCCGCAGCAGCGGCGAAGGCGTTCCGTTTCATCGACGGCCTTTCGTGCGGGGCGGGGTTCTGCGCTGCTAGAGGCAATCGGCCCGGAAAACTTGCGCAGGATCCCTCCTTCGGGCAACGTGCTCTACGCTTGCCCCATGGACGAGCTCGGCCTCTTCCCGCTCGGCATGGTG
>DAIOGR010000307.1:0-3158 GCA_036745155.1 Gaiella sp. | reverse complement strand
GCCGCTGCGCGGCTGACCCGCGAGTTCCTGAAGGGGCGCGCTTCGCGCGCCCGGGCGAGGGGCGAAACGTTCCTCCAACCCACCACCCGCCGCTAGCCTTCGCGGCCGTGTCGGGCTTCGGCTGCCAGGCGATGTGGGGAACGCTCGAGCGGGTGCTCGTGCGACCGCCCCTCGCGTCGGACGCGGGGCACGTCGAGCGCTACGGCTGGCGGGGTGCTCCGGACCACGCGGCCGCCGCCGCCGAGCACGAGGCGCTCTGCGGGATTCTCGAGGGGGCAGGCGCCGAGGTGATCGTGTCCGAGCACGACCCAGGGAACCCGGACGCCATCTACGTGTACGACCCGGTGCTGGTCGGCGACAGCGGCGCGGTGCTGCTGCGGCCCGGCAAGGACGTGCGCCAGGGCGAGCCGGACGCGGTCGCTGCCACGCTCGCGACGGCCGGCGTCCCCGTTGCCTCGCGGATGGCGGTGCCTGCGACGGCCGAAGGGGGCGACACGGTCTGGCTCGACCACGACACCCTGCTCGTCGGTCACGGCTACCGAACCGGGGCAGCGGGGATCGCAGCGCTCCGCCGGGCGTTCCCAGACGTCGAGGTGGTCGCGTTCGACCTGCCGCACTGGGTCGGCCCGTCCGAGGTGATGCACCTGATGTCGTTGATCTCGCCGCTCGATCGCGACCTCGCCGTCGTCTATCCGCGCCTCGCGCCGGTGCGGCTGCTGGAGCAGCTCGCAGACCGAGACATCGAGGTCGTCGAGGTGCCCGACGAGGAGTTCGAGTCGATGGGCTCGAACGTGCTCGCGCTCGGTCCGCGCCGTGCGCTCGCGCTCGAGGGCAACGACGTCACCCGCCGCCGCCTGGAGGCGGCGGGCGTGGACGTCGTCACGTATGCGGGCGATCACATCTCGCGGCTGGGTGACGGCGGCCCAACCTGCCTGACGCGGCCGGTGCTCCGGCGCGCCTCGCCTCAACGCTGACGCTGAACCCTACGGGTCGAAGGTCAGCTGGCGGTGCTCGGAAAGCCCGGAGACGCCGACGCCGACGAGTCGTAGCGCCCCCGGCCGGTCGCGCAGGCCCCGGTCGAGCAGACCGCAGGCGAGCTCGCCGATCCGATCGGCCTCGTCGACCGGCGCCGGCAGCGTCGTCGAGCGCGACCGGATCGAGAAGTCCGCGTAACGGAGCTTCGCGGTGACCGTGCGCCCCGACACGCCGGAGCGCCGCATCCGCCCGGCGAGCTCGGCGGCGAGCCGGTGCACCTCGGCGTGCAGTACCGCCCGGTCGGCCGTGTCGCGCTCGAACGTCTCCTCGACCGAGATGGAGACGCGCTCCGTCTCGAGCTCGAGACCGCGGGGGTCGATCCCCCTGGCGCGGTCGCGCACGAGCATGCCGACGGTGCCGGGCAGCACTGCGCGCAGCTCCACGTCGGACAGCGCGGCGAGCCCGCCTACCGTCTTCACGCCGGCCGCGGCGAGCCGCTCCTCGGCTCGGGGGCCGACCCCGGGCAGCGCCCGCACGGGAAACGGCGCCAGGAAGCTCGCCTCCTTGCCGGGCGGCACGACGGTGATGCCGCCCGGCTTGCGCCGGTCGGAGGCGACCTTGCACACGACCTTCGAGGTCGAGACGCCGAGCGAGCACGACAGCGCCGTCGCGGCTCGTACGGCAACCTGCACGGCGTCGGCCAGCTTGCGGGCGCCGGCGAAGTCGCTCACGACGGAGCCGAGGTCGAGGTAGCCCTCGTCGATCCCGACCTGCTCGACCGTCGGCACGACCTCGCGGATTGCCGCCCACACGGCCTCCGAGTACTGCCGGTAGAGCGCGTGCCGCGGCCGGACGAAGACGACCTCGGGGCAGCGGCGCAGGGCTTCGGCCGAGCTCATGGCCGAGCGGATGCCGAAGCTGCGGGCGGCGTAGTTGGCGGTTGCGACGACCCCTCGCCCCTGCGGGTCGCCGCCGACGACGAGCGGCCGCTCGCGCAGCGACGGGTCTTCCAGCTCCTCGACGGCCGCGAAGAATGCGTCGAGATCGAGGTGGGCCAAGATGGGCATTTCCCCCCAAGGCTAAGGTGAGCGCGTGATCACGGCACTGCCTCCGTCGCCTCCTGCGATCGAGCAGCCCGCTTCGTACGAGCTCTCGTTCGGCGCCGTGGCCGGTGTTGCCTCGCCCGGCACGCGGCGCGTCGTGGTACGCGCGGCCGGACAGGTGCTCGCGGATCTCCCGTTGCGGGGGCGGCGGTTCCACCTGCGTGTGGGGTTGCCGCTCGGTGAGACGACGGTGCAGGTCGTCACCTTCGACGGCAGGGGCAGGAGGGCGGCGGCGAGGGTGGAGCACGTGCTCGGAGCTCCACGCGCTGCCGCCCCGCGCCGTCACGCGCCGCGTCTGGACGGGCTGTTGTGGCGGGACGTGCGTCGCGCCGCGGAGCGTTTCGGTCCGACGTGCGGCATCTATGTCCAGAGCCTGACGAGCGGCGCGGGCGCCGCGTGGAACGCGAAGGCGACCTTCCCGGCCGCCTCGACGCTGAAGCTCGCCGTTGCAGTGGCGGCCCTGGCACGGACGGAGGGGACGCCTCGGCACGGATCCACGCTGGACGGGCTGCTGCGGCAGATGCTCGTCTTCTCCGACAACGCCTCGGCGAATACGGTGGAGCGCTGGTTCGGCGGCTCCACCTCCGGCGGCTCGGCGCTCGTGAACGGGCTGATGCGCTCGATCGGGTTGGTCGACACGGACATGTACGGCGGCTACGAGCTGGACACGGACGGGGTCGATCGTTCGCGGCGTCCGGCGGCCGCCATCCCCCTGCGGGTGGAGAGCCAGCCGTTCTGGGGGTACGGGAAGCGGACGAGCGCGTGGGACCTGGCGAGCCTCGTGAGGAGCGTGTGGCTCGCAAGCGGCGGCCTCGGTCCGCTTCGCGCCACGCAGCCGGGCTTCACGCCGGGCGACGCCCGGTACCTGCTCTATCTCCTCGCGCAGGTGCGCGACTCCGGGAAGCTCGGCCGGGAGGTCGGCGACGTGCCGGGCGTGCGTGTGCTGCACAAGGCGGGCTGGATCGGAGTCGCCCGTCACGACAACGGGATCGTGATCTGGCCCGGCGGGGTGTACGTCGCCACCGTGATGACGTATCACCCTGCCGGAGCGGGCACGCGCTCGGACGTGCTCGCGGGCCG
>DAIOGR010000306.1:0-3170 GCA_036745155.1 Gaiella sp. | reverse complement strand
CCTCCGACCGCGACGGGCCCGAGCGGGCGCAGGCCGGCGTGGCCGAGAACCGGCGGTTCCTGAGCCGTGTACGCAAGGACGAGCTCCCCCTCACACGCGGGATGGTCGGCGCTCATGCCTCGTTCACGCTCTCGGACGAGACTCTCGCCGCGTGCTGCGAGGCGGCCGGGGAGCACGGCGTCGGGCTCCACATCCATGCCGCGGAGGATCGAGCCGACGAGCGCGACGCCGTCGTCCGCTGCGGTCATCGCGTCGCCGGGCGCCTCGATCGCGCCGGCGCCCTGAACGAGCACACCCTCCTCGCGCACGGCGTGCACCTCGACGACGAGGAGATCGGCCTCGTGCGCGCCGCCCGCTCCTCGATCGCGCACAACGCGCGTTCGAACATGAACAACTCGATCGGCCGGGCGCGGCTCAACGCATTGGGCGAGCGGGTGTCGCTCGGGACGGACGGCATCGGCTCCGACATGTTCGAGGAATCGCGCACGGCGTTCTTCCGCCTGCGCGAGGACGACGGCGGCACCGGCGGCGGCTGGCCGCTCGAGCGCCTCGCCGAGAGCGCCCGTCTCGCCGGGCGGGCCTTCCACGAGCCCCTGCTGGGCACCCTCCAGGCAGGCGCGCCGGCCGATCTGGTCGTCCTCGACTATGCGGCGCCGACCCCGCTGCACGACGGCAGCTTCGCCGGGCACTGGGTGTTCGGCCTCTCCGCCCGTGCCGTGCGCGACGTGATGGTCGCAGGCGACTGGGTGGTCACGGACAGGCGCCTGACGCACGTCGATCAGCGGCAGCTCGCCGCCGACGCGCTCGGCCGGGCCGAACGGCTCTGGCGGCGGCTGGAGGAGATCGGCCCACACGAGTTCGAGCCCAGGAACGGAGGTAACTGATGCCCGTCACGAGCGAAGGCCGCGTGGCGCTGTACCTGCAGGACAAGCACCCGATCCGCGAGGGGATGGAGTACGTCCGGCTCGCGGAGGAGAAGGGCTTCGAGGCGGTGTGGCAGGCCGAGAGCAGGCTCGTTCGCGAGGCGACCGTGCCGATGGCGGCGTTCGCCGCAGTCACCAGCCGGATCGCGGTCGGCTCCGGCGTCGTCAACAACTGGACGCGCAACGTCGGCCTCCTCGCGGCGACCTTCTCCACGCTCGACGACCTCGCCCCCGGCCGCATCAAGCTCGGGATCGGCGCCTGGTGGGACCCACTCGCGTCGAAGGTCGGCATCACACGCAGCAAGCCGCTGAAAGCGATGCGCGAGACCGTGGAGGCGGTGCGACGGCTGCTCGCGATGGAGCGCGTGACGTACCACGGCGAATTCGTGCACCTGGACGACGTCGAGATCGACATCGTCCACGGCGACCGCTCCCCCAAGCAGGTGCCGATCTACATCGGCGCGACAGCGATGAAGATGATGGAGCTCTCGGGCGAGATCGGCGACGGCGTCGTGCTCAACTACCTCGTCGGGCCGGGCTACAACCGCGAGGCGATGGAGCACCTGGCGATCGGCGCCGAGCGCGCCGGCCGCACGATCGAAGACGTCGACCGTCCGCAGCTCGTCGTCTGTTCGCTCGATGCGAACCGGTCACTCGCGCTCGACCGGGCGCGCGAGCTCGTGACGCAGTACCTCGGCCAGCAGCCGCACATCATGAAGGCGAGCGGCGTCGCGCCCGAGCTGCTCGAGGAGATCGGCTCGATCCTCACCTGGCCGGCGACGGCGGAGCAGATCGAGAAGGCGATGCACCTCGTACCGGACGAGGTCGTCCAGCTCATCACCGCCTCGGGCACGGCCGACGAGTGCCGCGTGAAGGTGCGCGAGTACGTCGAGCACGGCTGTACCTGCCCGGTGCTGTACCCGCTCGGGGACGACGTCCCCGCCATGATCGACGCTTTTGCATTCGGACAGTTCTGAGAGAAAGGGATGACCGAGATGGAAGGCACCACACTCACCGACCGGGCCGCGATCAAGAAGGGCCTCGTCGGGAAGGACTACATCGAGACGATCGACTGGAGCGTCGAGGAACTGGAAGAGGTGCTCGCCGTCTCGCTGGAGCTGAAAGCGGAACGCAAGGCAGGGAAGTCGCACCTGCTGCTCCCGCAGAAGACCCTCTACATGCTCTTCCTCGACAAGTCGACCCGCACCCGGAACGCGTTCGAGACGGGCATGACCCAGCTCGGCGGGCACGCGATCTTCCTCGATGCCGACAAGACCCAGGTCTCCCACGGCGAGAGCCCGAAGGACATGGGGATCATCCTCGGCCGCTACGGCGAGGGCATCGCGATCCGGCACGACCTGGCGCCGTACGTCGGCAACGAGTGGATGCGGGAGATCGCGAAGTGGTCCGACATCCCGCTGATCAACCTCCAGTGCGACGTCGATCACCCGACCCAGACGATCGCCGACCTGATGACGCTGCGCGAGCAGCGCGGCGACAACCTGCGCGGCATGAAGGTCGCGATGACGTGGGCCTACGCACCCTCCTATGCGCGCCCGCTCTCGGTGCCGCAGGGGATCGCCACCCTGCTGCCGCGGTTCGGGATGGACGTCGTCATCGCCCACCCGCCCGGCTTCGACCTGATGCCCGAAGTGGTCGCGAAGGCAGAGGCGGCCGCCGCGGAGGCCGGCGCCACGATCACGTTCATGGACGACATGGACGAGGCGTTCCGCGGCGCGGACGTCGTCTACCCCAAGTCGTGGGGCAGGCTCGACGCGTTCAGCGACGAGTCGAAGGCGCTCGCCGAGTCGGGCGCGTTCGCCGACTGGATCTGCGATGCCCGCCGGATGAAGCTCGCAGCCCCGGACGCGCTCTACATGCACTGCCTGCCGGCCGACCGTGGCCGCGAGGTCACGGACGAGGTCATCGACGGCCCGCAGTCGGTCGTCTTCGACGAGGCCGAGAACCGGATGCACACGGGCAAGGCGCTGTGCGCGCTGACGATGGGCGGCTACCAATGAGCCGCAAGAGCGCGGTCGTCGCGATCGGCGGCAACTCGCTGATCAAGGACAAGGAGCACCAGACGGTGCGTGACCAGTACATCGCGGCCGGTGAGACCTGCTGGCACGTCGCGTCGATGATCAAGGACGGCTGGGACGTGGCGATCGGGCACGGCAACGGCCCCCAGGTCGGTTTCATCCTGCGCCGTTCGGAGCTCGCCGCGCACGAATTGCACGAGGTGCCGCT
>DAIOGR010000305.1:0-3173 GCA_036745155.1 Gaiella sp. | reverse complement strand
CCCGGCGCCACGCCGCAGGACGACGGGCTCGGCACCGGTGAAGTCGATCACGGTGGAGGGCAGCCCGGGCAGCCGGCCGCCGTCGATCACGGCGGCCACGCCGTCGAGCAGCGCTCGGGGGATCTCGTCCGTCGTACACGAGTCCGGCCGGCCCGGCAGGTTCGCGCTCGTCGCGACGAACGCCCCGGCCTGCTCGAGCACGGCGGCGCCCGGGCCGGACAGCGCCGGGACGCGGACGCCGATGGCGTCCGGCCGCAGCCCGTTCAGCCAGCAGAAGCGACGTGCCGGGTTCGGCAGCACGAGCGTGAAGGGGCCGGGAAGCAGCGCCCGCGCGATCGTGCCGGCGCGGCCGCGCAGCTCGGGCACGCACTCGAACAGCCAATCGACGCTGGCGGCTACGAGCGCCGTGGGCTGGATCTCGTCGCGGCCCTTGAGGCGGTACAGCCGCCGGGCCGGCTCCTCCCGGTAGGGGGTGGCGGCGACGCCGTAGACGGTGTCGGTCGGCACGATGACGAGCTCTCCCCCGCGCAGTGCCGCAACCGCGCGTTCGACGGTGTCGCTCACACCTGCCCTTCCACCACGCGTGGGCGGCCCGCCAGGTCGGCGGTGACCCGAACCTGTCCGTAGCCGAGCTGCTCCAGGGACTCGGCCACCCCCGCGGCCTGGCCGTCGCCCACCTCGAGCACCAGCCAGCCGCGCTCGGACAGCACCGCGGGCGCCGCCCGCACGAGTGCGTCGACCGCTCCAGCCGAGGCAAGCGCGAGGTGCGGCTCCCAGTCGCGCACCTCGGGCTCGAGCGTGGAAAGGTCGGAGCCGTCGACGTACGGCGGGTTCGAGACGACGAGCTCCCAGGGCCCGGCCGGCAGCCCCTGGAAGAGGTCGTGCTGCCGAAGCTCGACCGCGAGGCCCGTGCGCTCGACGTTCTCGGCCGCGAGCGCGAGCGCGTCCTCCGAGACGTCCACGGCCGTCACGCGGGCTCCCGCGTGCTCGTCCGCGACGGCGAGCGCCACCGCCCCCGTGCCGGTGCCGACGTCGAGCACGCGCGGGCAGTCGCAGCCGTCGAGGAGCGCGAGGGCCCGCTCGACCAGCGTCTCCGTCTCGGGCCGCGGGATCAGAGCACGCGCGTCGACCTTCAGTGTCAGGCGCCTGAACCCCCATTCGCCGAGCACGTACTGCAGCGGCTCGCGGCGGGCGCGGCGTGCGACGAGCCGCCGCGCCTCGTCCAGCTCGACCGTGCTCAGTGGCCGGTCGATCTGCATGTACAGGTCGATCCGGGCGAGCCCGAGCGCACGAGCGAGCAGGAGTTCCGCGTCGAGACGCGGAGTGGTCGAGCCCTTCGCCTCGAGGTGCTGCGCGGAGCGGCGCAGCACCTCCCCGATCGTCATGCCGAGGCCGCCTCCAGCGAGAGCTGCCGATCTGCCGCCTGCAACGCCTCGGTCACCTCTTCGAGGTCGCCGTTCAGGATCGCGTCGAGCCGGTGCAGCGTCAGCTTGATGCGGTGGTCGGTGAGCCGGTTCTCGGCGTAGTTGTAGGTGCGGATCTTCTCGGCGCGCTCGCCGGAGCCGATCTGCGACTTGCGGGCCGCCGAGAGCTGCGCCTGCTGCTTCGCGCGCTCGAGCTCGTAGAGCCGCGCACGCAGGACGCGCAACGCCTTCTGCTTGTTCTGGAGCTGCGACTTCTCGTCCTGCATCGCGACGACGAGGCCCGTCGGCACATGGGTGATGCGGACGGCGGAGTCCGTCGTGTTCACGCTCTGCCCTCCCGGGCCCGTGGAGCGGTACACGTCGATCTTGAGGTCGTTCTCGTTGACCTCGACCTCCACCTCCTCGGCCTCGGGCATCACCGCGACGGTCGCCGTGGAGGTGTGAATCCGGCCCTGCGACTCGGTCTCCGGCACGCGCTGCACACGGTGCGTCCCACCCTCGTACTTGAAGACGGAGTAGGCCCCGTCGCCCTTGACTGCGAACACCACCTCCTTGAAGCCGCCGGTCTCGCTCTCGTTGGCCGAGAGGACTTCCGTCTTGAAGCCGCGTCGCTCGGCATAGCGGGAGAGCATGCGGTAGACGTCCCCGGCCCAGATCCCCGCCTCGTCTCCGCCGACGCCCTGCCGCACCTCCAGGATCACGTCCTTCGCGTCCGCAGGGTCGCGCTCGACGAGCGCCAGCTTGAGCTCCTCTTCCAGGCGCGCCGCATCGGTCTCGAGGTCGGCGGTCATGGTGGCGAGCTCCGGGTCGTTCTGCGCGTCGGCGAGATCGGCCCGCACCTGCCTCCACTCACGGGCAAGCCGGTGGGCTGCGTCGATCTCCTTGAGGCGGCGGCCGACCTCTGCTGCCTCGCGGTGGTCGTTGTAGACGGCAGGGTCCGACATCCGCTCCCGCAGCTCCGCGTGAGAGCGCTCGAGCTCGTCGACCAGTGCCTCGATGCCTGCCATGAGCGCGAATTGTACGGGCGAGGCGTGCCTCGCCCGGCCACGGGGTGCCGGGTCGGCCCTCAGGCCAGGGCTGCGTCGAGCGTGATCTCGGGGACGGCGGCCAGCGCTTTCGAGACGGGGCAGCCCGCTTTCGCCCCCGCTGCGGCCGCGGCGAAGCCTGCCTCGTCGATGCCGGGCACGACGCCCCGCACGCCGAGAGCGATCCTGATGATCCCCTGTCCCGGCTGGAAGGTGACGGTGGCGGAGGTGTCGAGCCGGTCGGCGGGCGTCCCTGCCTGCGCGAGCCCGCTCGAGAGCGCCATCGCAAAGCAGGCCGCGTGGGCCGCGGCGATCAGCTCCTCGGGGCTCGTCTTCCCGTTCGGTTCCTCGGCGCGTGACGCCCAGCTGACGTCGAGCGGCCCGAAGGCGCCGCTGCCCACCTCGTGGATCGTGCCGGCCCCTTCCAGCAGGGAGCCTTGCCAGGTCACCGTCGCGGTGCGATCCGTTGCCATCGTCTCATGCCTCCTGCTCGTCGGGACTCACCATCGTGGGGCGAAGCTCACACGAGTGACGCGGCGACCGTGACCGTGGCGCTCGCGCGGATCAGCGCCGAGAACGGACAGCTTGCATCCGCAGCCTCGGCCGCCTGGGCGAACGCAGCCTCGTCGCAGCCGGGGGCCACGCCGTGCGCCACGATCTCCGAGTGGACGATCTGGTGGCCCTTGCCCTCGACCTCGTCCATGGTGATGGCGCAGCGGACGTC
>DAIOGR010000304.1:0-3179 GCA_036745155.1 Gaiella sp. | reverse complement strand
GCTCGAGGATCTTCGGCGTCCACTCGGGGTCGCCCTCGAGCGCCTTCAGCGCCGAGACCTGGATCACCGGGATGTCGTCGCCGGGGAACTCGTACTTGGAGAGGAGCTCGCGCACCTCCATCTCGACGAGCTCGAGCAGCTCGGGGTCGTCCACCATGTCGGCCTTGTTCAGCGCGACGACCATGGCGGGCACCTCGACCTGGCGGGCCAGGAGGATGTGCTCGCGCGTCTGCGGCATGGGGCCGTCGGCCGCGGAGACCACGAGGATGGCGCCGTCCATCTGCGCGGCGCCCGTGATCATGTTCTTGATGTAGTCGGCGTGACCCGGGCAGTCGACGTGCGCGTAGTGGCGTGCCTCAGTCTCGTACTCGACGTGGGCGGTGTTGATCGTGATGCCGCGCTGGCGCTCCTCGGGAGCAGCGTCGATCGAGCTGAAGTCGCGGATTGCGGTACCGGTGCCCGACTCGGAGAGCACCTTGGTGATCGCCGCCGTCAGCGTCGTCTTGCCGTGGTCGATGTGGCCGATCGTGCCGACGTTGACGTGCGGCTTCGACCGCTCGAACTTCTGCTTTCCCATGCTCTCCTCCGGTCTCCTTCTTACGAACCCTGCGAGTCGACGATGTCGCTCGCGATGGACTGAGGTACTTCCTCGTATCGATCGAATTGCATCGTGAACGTCGCCCGGCCCTGCGACATGGAGCGCAGGTCGGTCGCGTACCCGAACATCTCCGACAGCGGGACGCTCGCCTTGATCGACTGCGAGTTCCCCATCGGCTCCAGGCTCTCGACCCGCCCGCGACGGCTGTTGAGGTTACCCATCACGTCGCCCAGGTAGTCGTCGGGCGTGACGACCTCGACTGCCATGACGGGCTCGAGCAGCTTCGGCTTGGCGCGCTTGAGTGCCTCCTTGAAGGCCATCGAGCCGGCGATCTTGAAGGCGCGCTCGCTCGAGTCGACCTCGTGGTAGGAGCCTTCGACCAGCTCGACCTTGACGTCGACCACCGGGTAGCCGGCCAGGATGCCCGCGTTCATGGCTTCCTGGATGCCGGCGTCCACGGGCTTGATGTACTCCTTCGGGATCTTGCCGCCGACGACCTTGTCGACGAACTCGTAGCCGGCGCCCGGCTCCTGTGGGATCAGGTTGATGATCACGTCGCCGTACTGGCCGGAGCCGCCCGTCTGGCGTACGAACTTGCCCTGGACGCGCTCGACGGGCTTCGACGCCGTCTCGCGGTACGCCACCTGAGGGCGGCCGACGTTCGCGTCGACCTTGAACTCGCGCATCAGGCGGTCGACGATGATCTCGAGGTGCAGCTCGCCCATGCCGGCGATCAGCGTCTGGCCGGTCTCCTCGTCGGAGGTGACGCGGAACGTCGGATCCTCCTCGGCGAGCCGCTGCAGGCCCTGTGACAGCTTGTCCTGGTCGCCCTTCGTCTTCGGCTCGACGGCGACTTCGATCACCGGGTCGGGGAAGGTCATCGACTCGAGCACGATGGGGGCGTTCTCGGCGGCCAGCGTCTCGCCGGTCGTCGACTGCTTGAGGCCGACAGCCGCGGCGATCTCGCCGGCGCCGATCTCGTCGCGCTCCTCGCGGTGGTTCGCGTGCATCTGCAGGATGCGGCTGATGCGCTCGGTCTTGCCGTTGCGCGTGTTCAGCACCCGGTCGCCGGCCTTGATCTGGCCCGAGTAGACCCGGAAGTACGTGAGCTTGCCGACGAACGGGTCCGACATGACCTTGAAGACGAGCGCGGCAAAGGGGGCGTCGAGCGAGGCGGGCCGCGTCAGCTCCTCCTCGCTCTTCGGGTCGATGCCCTGCACGGCGGGCACGTCGAGCGGGCTCGGCAGGTAGTCGACGACCGCGTCCAGGAGTGGCTGTACGCCCTTGTTCTTGAAGGCGGAGCCCAGCAGCACGGGGGTGATCGCGCTCGCGAGGGTGCCGGTGCGAAGCGCGCGGCGGATCATCTCCGGCGTCACGGACGCCTCGTCCCCGAGGTAGGTCTCCATCAGCTCGTCGTCGAACTCGGCGACGGCGTCGATCAGCGCGTGGTGGTGCTCGTGGGCGGCGGCGGCCAGCGAGGCGGGGATCTCGCCGACGGTGAACTTCTCGCCCAGGTCGTCCTGGTACGTGATGCCCTTCATCTCGACGAGGTCGACGACGCCAATGTGGTGCTCCTCCTCGCCGATCGGGATCTGCGCGCAAACCGGGTTGGCTCCGAGGCGGTCGCGCATCGACTGGACGGCGGCGAAGAAGTCGGCGCCGGTCCTGTCCATCTTGTTGATGAACGCGATCCGCGGCACGCCGTAGCGATCTGCCTGGCGCCAGACGGTCTCGGACTGCGGCTGCACCCCCGCGACAGAGTCGAACACGGCGACGGCGCCGTCGAGCACGCGGAGGGAGCGTTCCACCTCCACAGTAAAGTCCACGTGCCCGGGCGTATCGATAATGTTGATGCGATGGTCGCGCCACTCCGCGGTCGTCGCAGCCGAGGTGATCGTGATGCCCCGCTCCTGCTCCTGCGCCATCCAGTCCATCGTGGCCGCGCCCTCGTGCACCTCACCGAGCTTGTGGGTGCGCCCGGTGTAGTAGAGGATCCGCTCGGTCGTGGTCGTCTTGCCGGCGTCGATGTGCGCCATGATCCCGATGTTGCGGACGCGGTCGAGCGCGGTGCGGGTTGCGGTGGTGCTCATTCCTCGAGTCCCCGTCCTACCAGCGGTAGTGCGCGAAGGCCTTGTTCGCCTGCGCCATCCGGTAGATGTCGTCTTTCTTCTTGTACGCCCCACCCTGCTGGTTGGCCGCGTCCATCAGCTCGCCGGCGAGCTTGTCGCCCATGTGCTTCTCCCGGCGATCGCGCGCGAACTGCACGATCCAGCGGATCGCGAGCGTGCGGGCGCGACGCTGCGGCACCTCGACGGGAACCTGGTAGTTCGCGCCACCGACCCGGCGCGAGCGCACCTCGAGCACAGGCGTCACGGTCTTGATCGCGCTCTCCAGCACCTCGAGCGCCGGCTTGCCGGTCTTCTCTGAGACGATCGCGAGGGCGTCGTAGACGATCTTCTCGGCCGTCGACTTCTTGCCGTCCAGCATGACCCGGTTGATCATCTGGGAGACGAGCACCGAGCCGTACACCGGGTCCGTCTCGACCTGCCGCGGCTGGATTTCCGCGCGGCGGGGCATCAGT
>DAIOGR010000303.1:0-3189 GCA_036745155.1 Gaiella sp. | reverse complement strand
GAGCGGGTTCGTAGAGCTTGCCCGGCATGGAGATGTCACGTGTCGGCGCCTCGGCAGCGGCAGCACCAACAGCCAACAGCGCGAAGGCCCCGACGAGCACGACGATCCGCTTCACCGGATCACCCGGTAGATGCCAATCATCCCGTTCATCATGTGGCTCTCGACGTGGCAGTGGTAGAGCCAGGTGCCCGGCACATCCTCACGCCAGCGGATGCGGTGGCTCTCGGCCGGCCCGACCGTCTGCGTATCGAGGACGCTGCCGTCAGGTCTCGTCCAGCGGTGCCCGTGCACGTGGAACGTGTGGAAGTCGTCGCCGAGCGAGAGGACGTCCCATTGCACGAGGTCGCCCACCCGTGCCCGGAACACGGGGGTGTTCCCGACGAACGCCCTGCCGTCGATCGTCATGAAGCCAAGATGCGACTCGAGGAAGACGACGAACTCCCTGTCGGGGGGCCGCTCGCCCGGGGCGAGGATCGAGACCGCCCCGTAGAGACCGCCCTCGATCGAGTCGGTCATCGAGGGCGAGTGGTCGTGGTAGGGCCAGACCCCGGCAGAGTCGGCGCCGGCCTCGAGCCGGTAGGTGAAGGTCTGTCCCGGCTTGACGTTCGCCCCCGGCCCCGAGAAGCCCGGGATGTAGGAGCCGTCCGACCCGAACCGGTAGTGCACGCCGTGGAAGTGCATCGAGTGAGGCCGGTTGAACACGGTGTCGAGGTTGCGGAAGTGGACGAGGATGGTGTCGCCGACGCGCGCCCGGATCAGAGGCCCTTGGATGCCTGCGTTGCCCGGCGCGTTCGGGACGAGCGTGCCGAAGTCCCGTGTGTAGGCGCGGTAGACCACCGTGCGGAACGACGTCTCCTGCGGCGGATGCGTCGTGTGCTCGATCGCGTCGCGGCCGTTCGGCACGACGTTCCAGCTCGTGGGGACGGCGGCCACCCAGTACTCGATGGTACGCCCTTGCGGAGACTCGGCCGACGCGCCCGTCACCCACGGGAGAAGCCCGAGGGCGGCGAGCGCGAGCAGGGCCGGGAGCGCGCGCGCCCCCGGCCCTCGAAGCGCACGGACGATCAAGGCGTGACGACGACCGTGCCCGACATGTCCGGGCCGTGCAAGAAGCAGATGTACTTGTACGTGCCGGGAGCCGCAAAGGTGACCCGCGCTGAGCGCGGGAGGGGCACGCGCGGCGAGCCGGCCGTCAGCGGCGTGACGAGGAACCCGTTGCCGTGGTTCTTGCCGTCGAAGGCATAGCCGCCCTTCGGCTCGGTGCCGTAGGGATAGACGGGCGCGACCTGGTTCTTGCTGCCGGGGCCGGCGGGAAGCAGGTCCGTCTTCCTGCTGAACGACTGGAGGTACTTCGGCGGCCCAAAGGCGACGTTGTGCACCTCACTCGGCGAGCGGTTGACGAACGTCACCGTCGTCCCCGCCTTGACCCTCAGCACCTGCGGGAAGAACGAGAGGATCGTCGGCGATCCGCCGACACCCGCGAAGACCGTGTTCTTCGGCACGGGGGTCGAGGCCAGGGCCTTCGCCTTCACCCACCCGGCGGCCTGCGAGGCGAGCGCAGCAGCGGTCACCTGAGAGGCGCTGAGGGGCACCGGAGTGCCTGCGGGCTTCACCGTGATCGTCTCGGTCATGCCCGGATGAAGGGTGCAGAGCAGCTTGAAGACGCCGCTCTGCGGGAAGGTGAACGTCGCCTTGGCGGGAGGGGCCTTCGGGCTGCGAGGCGAAAGGATGCCGCTCGAGACGGGTGCCCCGCGCTTGACGGTCGTCCCGCCTGCAGGCGCGAACGCCCCGGGGTTGTAGATGAGCTTGGGCAGGCCGTCGAAGTAGAACGGCTGGCCGGCCGCGTCGTCGATGCCCTCGTACGTCGTCTTGCCCGGGTCCGGCACGAACAGCCCCGGGACGGGCTTGTTGCCCGGATACATGACGGTGTGGAACGACGCGCTGGCGAACGTGACGGTGTCACCCGCGTCGATCGTAAGCTTGGCGGGGAAGAACGCGTTCTGGGTCGCCATCTTGGGGGTCCCGGCCGGCCCACGTACCAGCTCACCCGCAGCGACCTGCCATCCTGCGGCCTGGGCGCCGCCGACGATCCAAAAGGCGCCGACGACGGCACCGACTACGAGCAGTCTCCTCACGGATCAACCCTCCCTCGCGTTGGGACACGACCGAACCTTGCTCACTTACCCGCGGCGTCCGTCTCCCAAACCCCTGGAACCCCGCACCAAGGGGCCGGTCCGATGTCCCGGGCGCGGCGTAAGCGTTTGGCTAACGACGGACAACGTACGCCGGGGGTGAGGCGCCGTCAATTGTCCAGGAGGATGACGTCCGCGTCATCCTCAGGGAGGATGCGCCGTCAATTTGGAGGCCCCGCGACGCGCCGCACCATTGCGAGCGTCACGAACGCGCCGGGGACGAACAGGATCGCCGAGGCCGCCATCAGCGCCTTGGCCGCAGAGCTGTCGAGATCGACGGCGAGGGCCGCGAGCATGCAGACGGCTCCGAGCGCGCACAGGAAAGGACCGACGTAGTCACGACGTCGCACGTCTGGAAACCTAGCGGTGGCTCAGCCCGTGGCAGCGACGTCGAGCACGTCGATCTCGGCGAGAGCGGCGCCCGGCGTCAGCGTGCACGTCGCATGCGTCCCCGATACGACACAGTCCGACCAGCCGGGCCGCGACGAGACGAGCCGGACCCGGACGACCCGGGGCGCAGGCCGGAGGTCGAACGACACGCCGTTCACGCGCGAGGCGTCGAGGAGGTCGAGCGAATAGCGGATATCGGCAACGACGAAGCCGGTAGGAGCGCCGCCGGCCGGTTCGGTGAATGCCGTGCCCGCGGCGGCCACGATCGCCGCTGCAGCGGCCGCGAGCACCGGAGTAACCAGGCGTCGTCGGCGTATCACAGTCACGGTATCGCGCAGGGACCGGGCCGATGCTGTCCCCCGTTTGGCGGACGGGTCGTCTTAGCGGGGTTGAAGAACCGTTGCGCCCGTTACCCGGGCGCGCGAAGCGCGCCCCTTCAGGATCTCGCGGGTCAGCCGCGCAGCGGCTGACCCGCGAACAGCAAGCATCGAGTGGGGCTTGTCGCAACGAGCATCTCGAGTCGAACGTTGCGACAAGCCCCACTAGACGACGACGGCCACGCGGCAGGACTCGCCCCTGGGGCCTGTCGCTCTCACAACGATCGCGT
>DAIOGR010000302.1:0-3200 GCA_036745155.1 Gaiella sp. | reverse complement strand
TCATCGCCGTGGGTCAACCCGATCAGATCTTCGGGACGACCTTGGCGGTGACGGTACCCACGAGCTTGCCGGCGTTGTCCTGGATCCGGACGACGCGGTACTGCCGGCCGAACACCGAGTGCAGCTGCGGCGAGAAGCTCACGAGGCCCGAGAGCGTCGGCACCTTGCTGAACTTCTCCATCGTCGCCGCGAGCGTGGCTCCGGTCGTCGAGCCGCCGGAGCGCTTGATCGCCGCGACGAGGCCGTCGACCGCCGCCGAGCCTGCGACGAAGCCGCCCGTGCCCGCCTTCAGCTGCTTCGCGAGTGCGTTGACGGCGGCGACCGGGTCGTCGCCGAAGATCGACGCGTACGTGACGAAGTAGTAGTTCGTCACCTGCGGGTCCTTCGTGACCCAGTAGGTGCCGTCGCCGGCCCACGAGTTGAGCACCGGCGTGTCGTTGCCGAGCGTGCGCAGGCCCGAGATCATCTGCGGCAGTGCCCCGAACGCACCGGCGGTGGACGTCACGATCACGTCGGCCTGCTTGCCGTTCAGCCGGCTGACCGCGTTCGTGATGTTCGTGCTGCCGAGCGACTGGTACGACTCCTCGGCCACGATCTTGCCGCCGAGCTGCGTGAAGCGCGCCTTGAACGCCTTCACGACGTCCTTGAAATAGACGATGACGGTGTCGGTCGCGAGCGAGGCCGTCTTCCAGCCCTTGGCCCATGCGTACTGCGCCATCGCCGACCCCTCGTCCTGGGCGACGTTGCCGAACGAGAACGCGAGCTTGCCCTTGGCGCCGAACCGCTTCGGCCCCATCTGATCGGTGCCGATGCACGGCGCGATCGTGAGCTTGCCGGCGTTGATCGACTCCTGCACGACCGGGGCCGCGAAGTCGACGTCGCACGTCGTGAAGATCACGTCCACCTTCTGGCCGAGGAGCTTCGCCGCGCACGACTTCGCGATCGCCGGCTTGTTGCCCTGGGTGTCGCACGTGACGATCTTCAGCTGGCGTCCGTTGACGCCACCCTTCGCGTTCCACTGCTTGACGCGGATCTGGGCCGCGGCGAGCGCCGGCCCGTCGAACGGTGCCATCGCACCCTTCGAGTCGAACGCCCAACCGATCACGATCGGCTTGCCGGCCGCCGATGCGGTGCCCGCAACCACGGCGACAACCGTGGCGATCACCGCGACGAGCGCTGTGAGCGCCCCTTGCTTCCTCAGAGTCATTACGCCCTCCTGGGTGCGTTTGACGGTTTTCCGAACCTGTGACGGATCACGACCACGATTCCTCTCTCGCCCTTACGAGCCGGTAGAGCGCCGTGTGCAGGGGCACTCCGACACCGTGCCTGCCGGCCTCGCGAACGAGCGCCCCGGTGATGAGGTCAATCTCCGTCCTCCTGTGTGCTTCGACGTCTTCGAGCATCGATGGATAGTGAGCTGCCCCTCTCTGGGTGGCGAGGACGTTCATCTCCCACGGATCGTCGTGGAGCTCGATGCCTGCGGCGCGCGCCACGGCCTTGCCCTCGTCGACGAGGTCGTGGACGAGGTGGCCGAGGTCGGTCGGCGTGTCCTCCGCCGCGAAGTGCGGGTCGTGCGGGAGGCCGGTGAGCGCCGCGACCGAGTTGACGGTGGCGTTGAAGATGAGCTTCGACCACTGCGCCGGCCGGAGGTCCGGCATTGCCTCGACCTTCAATCCCGCGCGGTCGATCAGGTCGGCGATCTCCTCGACGCGCTCGAACGGCGTCTCCTCGTAGGGGCCAAGCCAGGTCTCGGTGTCGAGGATGTACTCGACATGCGTGTCCGAGAGACGGGTGCCGCTCATGAACGTGACGGCGGAGACGATCGGCCAGTCGCCGTGCGCTCGCACGACCTCCTCCGCCCCGAGGCCGTTGAGCGTCGTCATCACGGTCGCGCCGGGGAAGTGCCCCTCGATCGTGGCTGCGGCAGCCTCGAGGCCGGTCGCCTTGGTCGCCACGATCACGAGGTCGGGCGCAGGCAGGTCGGCCGGGTCGGTCGCAGCGGTCACCCGCGCAAGCAGGTCGCTGCGGCCGCTGACGCGCAGCCCCTCCGCTGCGAGCGCGTCGGCGTGCTCCGGCCGGCGGACGAGCACGCTGACGTCGGCGACAGCGGCCAGATGGCCGGCGAAGAGGCTCCCGATCGCTCCACCGCCGACGACACACACACGCTCGATCATGCGCTGCTACGCAACCGCGGTCTCCGCCAGGGCGCCCTGCTTGAAGCGGGGCATCACCTGCTCCGCGAAGAGCTCCTGGTTCTTGATCGCCATCCAGTGCGGTGCGCCACCCGCGTTGACGGTGATGCCGATCTCCTTGACGCCCTCGCACAGCTGCAGCGTCTGCTCGATGCGCTCGGCGATGTCGTCTGGCGTGCCGACCCAGACGTAGTCCTGCTCGATCAGCTGCTCGTAGGGCACCTCGGCGAGCTGCTCCATGATGCCCGCCGCGTAGAACCCGTAGCCGGCAGCGTTGAGGCCGTCGGTCGGAGGCTTCTCGTACTCGGTCAGGGGGGAGCAGTTGCCCTGGATGAAGCCCGTGACCCAGTCGCGGCCCTCGCGAAGGGCAGTGTCGCGATCCTCGTCGAGGTGGCACGCGTGGATCCAGACGATGTCGGGCTCCGTGCCGAACTCGACGCAGGACGACCGGTACAGGTCGAGTTGCTTCTCGAGCGCGACGTACGGGAGGAGGGGCGGCACGGCGACACCCCACCCGTGCTCGGCGGCCAGCGTGTACGTGCGGTCGGAGGTGCCACCGAGGTAGATGCGGAACTTCCGTTCCGGGAACGGCACGATGTGCGAGTCGCCGACCTCGAAGTACTCGCCGTGGTGGGAGAACCGCTCGCTGCCGAGCGCCTCGAACAGGAGGTCGACGGCCTCCTCGTACCGTGGGCGTGCGGTCTCGTCCAGCGGCACGCCGGCCTTCTCCGGGATCCAGCCGTGGCCGCGGCCGACGCCCCACTCGTAGCGCCCGTCGGTGAGGATGTCCGTCACCGCGATCGCGGAGGCCAGGACCAGCGGATTGTGGTACGGGAGCGCGTGCAGCATCGTGCGAAAGCGGATGTCCTTGGTGCGTTGCGCAGCAGCGGCGAAGAGGGCCGTCGGGTTGGCCGAGATCGAGAACTTCGGGAAGAAGAAGTGCTCGATCACCGAGTAGACGTCGTACCCGAGCCGGTCGGCGTTGTCGATCTGCTCGAGCACCTCCGC
>DAIOGR010000301.1:0-3237 GCA_036745155.1 Gaiella sp. | reverse complement strand
CGACCATGACGAGGTGGCGACGCAGGTCGACGATGTGGTCGACGTGCTCGATCGCCACGGGGCATTCGCGCACGCAGGCTCCGCAGGTGACGCAGTCCCAGACGACGTCGTCCGAGACGGCGTTCGGCACGAGCGGCGACGGCTGGAACGCCTCGTCGGCGAGCACCTTCGGCCCCTCCGCGAAGAGCTGGTCGCGCAGCCCCATGATCAGCAGCTTCGGCGACAGCTCCTTGCCCGTCGCGTAGGCGGGGCAGACGTCCTGGCAGCGTCCGCACTCCGTGCACGACATGGTGTCGATCATCTGCTTCCACGTCATGTCGGCGACCGTCGCAGAGCCGAAGCGCATGGCGCTCTCGTCCTCGACGGTGAAGTCGAGCGGCTCCAGCCGTCCGCGGGAGCGGGTGCGCCCGAACCAGACGTTCACGGCCGCGGTCATGATGTGGAGGTGCTTGGAGTGGGGGAGGTAGGCGAGGAAGCCGAGCACGAGCAGGAGGTGGGCCCACACGAAGCCGCGTTCGAGCGCTTCCGTGGCGGATCCGTCTCCGAACGCGTCGGAGAGCGCGTCCGACACCGGTGACCAGCCGGCCGGGTACTCGTTCAGTCCCAGCGCGATGCGCGTGGCGTGCCAGCCGAGCAGCGTCAGCACGATGCCGGCGATCCACAGCAGGATCAGGTCGGCCTCGCCCTTGTGGCTGCCCTTGAAGCGCTCGGGCCGCTGCACCTTGCGGATCCAGAAGGCGGAGGCGACACCGACGAGCACGAGCACGCAGAACACGTCGACGAGGAGCGCGAACCACCCCTGGTGGCCGAGCCAGGGCAGTGTCCAGCCCTTCTTCACGGCCCCGAGCAGCGCCATCACGATCGTCGGGAACAGGACGAGGAAGCCCCAGAAGATGAACGCGTGCACGAGCCCGGGCACGAGGCGCTGGAAGAGCTTCCTCTGTCCGAGCACGACCGTGGCCTCGCTCCGGATCCTCGCGGGCACGTCGCCCGAGCGGTCGGACGGCTTCCCCAGCCGCACGAGCCGGGTGAGGAGCAGCGCACGCCGGGCGAAGACGCCCCCGGCGACGACCAGCACCGCCACGAGGGCGAGGGCGGAGAGGGCGGTGGTCATCCGGGTCGGAGGGCGGGGCCGGGCCTCGCTCCTACGCCCCTCTCCGACGGAGCTCCGCCGAGATCGCCGGCAGCACCTCGTGCAGGTCGCCGATCACCGCGTAGTCGGCAACCGACATGATCGGAGCCTCGGGGTCGGTGTTGATCGCGAGGATCCGCTTCGCGCCCTTGCAGCCGGCGATGTGCTGGGTGGCGCCCGACACGCCGCAGGCGACGTAGATCTCGGGCGCGATCTTGTTCCCCGTCTGCCCCACCTGCTCGGTGTGCGGCCGCCAGCCCGCCATCGTCACGGCCCGCGAGCAGCCGACCGCCCCACCGAGCAGCCCGGCGAGCTCCTCGACCGGAGCGAAGCCTTCGGCCGAGCCGACACCGCGTCCGCCCGTGACCACCACCTTCGCGTCGGCGAGCGAGACGCCGCCGGCGGGCGGCGCCACGCGGTCGCGGACGCGCACGACCAGGTCGGCGTCGGCCAGCTCCGGCACGAACGGCTCGACGGCGCCCGGGCTGCCCGGGTCGGCCGGGGCGACGGCATGGGGAGCCACGGTCAGGAGCGCACGCCCTGTATGCAGTCGAGCCTCCTCGAGCAGGCTGCCGCCCCAGCGAATCCGCGTCAGCGTGATCGGGTTGCCGGGCGTCACGGCGGTGCAGTTCGCCGCGAGCGGCTCGCCCAGCCGCACGGCCGCCCGGGCCATCACGTCGGTCGCGTGCTCGGACCCGGGGGCGACCACGGCGGTCGCGGCGATGCGCGCGGCGAGCTCGCACACGATCGAGGCCCAGGCGTCGGGGGCGAAGGCGTCGAGCGCGTCGTGCTCGGCGACGTGCGTGACGGTCGCGGGAATGCTCTCGGCCGCCTCGCTCCCTCCCGGGCCGATCAGGAGGGCGTGGACGTCGTCGCCGAGGCTGCGGGCGAGGGTGAGCGCTTGCAGCGAGACGTCCGTGGGGGCGCCGTCGGCATGCTCGATCAGGACGAGCGCGGTCATGACGCGACACCGATCTGTTGCAGGAGATCCACCACGGCGGGTGCCGCCTCGGGGCCGCGACCGAGCACCTCGGCCTGCTTCGACTCCCCCGCAGGGACGACGAGGCGTGACCGCTCGAGCCGCGAGGCCGGTCTCTCCGGTGAAGAGAGGTCGAGTGGCTTCTTCCCCGCCCGCATCCGCCCGGGCACGGACGGGTAGCGGGGCAGGTTGAGGCCTTCGAGGACGGTGACGACCGCCGGCAGCGGCAGCTCGTACACGTCGCGCCCGCCGCCGACCTCCTGCTCGCAGCGCACCGTTGTCCCGGCTACGACGACGCCCTTCAGGCCGGTGGCGCACGGGCGGCCGAGCGCGTGCGCGACGCGGAGCCCGACCTGGTAGCCGCCCGAGTCGGCCGACTCGTTCCCGAAGAAGATCAGGTCGAAGGGGCCCGACGCAGCCTCGTCGGTGCGGATCGCAGCCAGGATCGCACCTGCCGTTGCTTCGGGGTCCCATTCCTCCCCGTCCGTCACGAGGTGGAGGCCGCGGTCGCTGCCGATCGCCATCGCATCGCGAAGTTGCTCCTCCGCCTCCGCCGGCCCGAGCGTGAGCACGACCGACTCGCCGCCGTGCTGCTCGACGAGCCGGACCGCCTCCTCGACGCCGCACTCCTCGTGCGGGCTGACGGCGAACCCGAGGTGCTTCGTCTCGATCGCCTGCTCGTCCTCGGTGAGGACGATGCGCCCGCCGGTCATGGGGACGCGCTTCACGCATACGAGGACCTTCATGAGCGGATCCTCGCATTCTCGGGATCGAAGAGCGGCGTCGGGCCGGCGACCGCGACGGTCACCGGGAAGCGCTCGTTCATGTACTCGACGGCGAGCTCCGACGAGCCCTCGACGGCGTGCTCGGGCGGCAGGTAGGCGAGCAGGATGTACTTCTCGACGGACGGCCCGGCACCGGCGCTCGTCACGTAGGAGCGCCGTCCCTTGCGGTCGGTGAGCGGCGTGCCGTCGCGCAGCGTGATCGGCTCCCGGCCGAGCGGGTACCGCTTCACGCCGCTCGCCGAGGCGTGGTCGTCGACCGTGAGCGTGCACAGGATCGCCGCCGGCTCCTCCTCGCGGTGGCGCAGGTGCGCCTCCTTGCCGACGAAGTCCTGCTCCTTCAC
>DAIOGR010000300.1:0-3238 GCA_036745155.1 Gaiella sp. | reverse complement strand
TCCCGCAGCGGCCGCAACCTGATCAACCACGGGCCCGAGCTCGAGGCCGACATCCCGTACTGCGCACGCGAGAGCGTCCTCACCGTCGTGCCACGGTTCACCCGCATGCACGGCGTCGCCGCCGAGATCCGGCTGGGCTGACAGCCGATGCGGGCTGCGGTCGTCCTCTTCACCCGCGACCTGCGCCTCCACGACAATCCTGCCCTCGCCGCAGCCGTCGAGCAGGCGGAGACGGTGCTGCCGCTGTTCGTCCTCGACGACGGGATCGGTACAACCCGCTACGGCAGGGCCGCCGGCCGGCGGGCCTTCCTGCTCGAGTCGCTCGCCGAGCTCGACACCTCGCTGCGTGCGCGCGGCGCCGCGCTCGACGTGCGCCGCGGCGAGGTGGTGGAGGAGACGGTGCGGGCAGCCCGCGAGGTGGGCGCCACGAGCGTGTTCGCGAGCGCTGACGTGAGCCCGTACGCGCGGGATCGCGAGCGACGCCTCGCGGACGCGCTCGATCTGCGCCTCGTCAACGGGAGCTTCGTCGTCCCCGCCGGCGAGGTGGCGCCCGCGAGCGCGACGCACTACCAGGTCTTCTCTGCCTACCACCGCGCTTGGCAGCACGTACCGGTCGGCGATCCTCTGGAGCCGCCGAGCGCACTGCGGCTGCCGGAGGACGTCGAGCCGGGGCTGCTGCCCGTCCCGGCGGGCAGGGCGCCCGTACAGGGCGGTGAGGCGGCCGGGCGCGAGCGCATGCTCGCATGGCTGCGTGAGGGGCTCGAGCGCTACGGCTTCGGTGGGCACGACGACCTCGCCGTCGAAGGCACCTCGCGCCTCTCGCCGTACCTGCATCTCGGCTGTCTCTCCGCGCGGGAGCTGGCCGTGCGGGCCCGCGCGGCCGGGGGCGAGGCCTTCGTGCGCCAGCTCGCCTGGCGGGACTTCTTTGCCCAGCTTCTGTGGGCCCAGCCGCGCACGCAGACGGAGGATCTGCGATCGCGCGGCGATGACTGGCTCGACGATCCGGAGGGGCTCGCAGCCTGGACGGAGGGGCAGACCGGGTATCCGCTCGTCGACGCGGGCATGCGGCAGCTGCGGGAGGAGGGCTGGATGCACAACCGTGCCCGCATGGTCGCCGCCTCCTTCCTCGTCAAGCACCTCGGCATCGACTGGCGCGAGGGGGCCCGGCACTTCTTCGACCTGCTGCTCGACGGGGACGTGGCGCAGAACGTGGGCAACTGGCAGTGGGTGGCAGGCACGGGCGTCGACACGCGCCCGAATCGGGTCTACAACCCGACGCGCCAGCTGGAGAAGCTCGATCCGGAGGGCGTCTACGTGCGGCGCTACGTGCCCGAGCTCGCCGGCGTGCCCTCGCGCGACCTCGCCGGGCCGGGACTGCTCGCTCCGTCCTATCCGCCGCCGATCGTCGATCACGTGCTCGCGGTGGAGGCGTTTCGCCGCCGGCGCGGGCTCATCTAGCCTGCGGGGCATGATCGTCAACCGAGACGAGCGCCGAGGTCGCGCCACCTCCTTCGCCGCCGTCGCCGACGCGTACGAGCGCTCACGGCCCGGCTATCCCGAAGCTGCGGTGCGCTGGCTCGTGGGCGACGAGCCGCTCGACGTCGTCGACCTCGGCGCCGGGACGGGAAAGCTGACGCGCTCACTCGTCGCGCTCGGCCACCGCGTGACCGCGGTCGAGCCGCTGCCGGAGATGATCGCGCACCTCCGCAAGGCCGTTCCCGCAGCGGTTGCCGTCGAGGGCAGGGCGGAGGCGATCCCGCTCGCGGCGGAGAGCGCCGACATCGTCGCCGCTGCGCAGCGTTCCACTGGTTCGACCATGGGCCGGCGCTGCGCGAGATCGCACGCGTGCTTCGGCCCGGCGGACGGATCGCGCTCATTTGGAACGTCCGTCACGAGAGCGAGGCATGGGTTGCGGAGCTCAGTGATGCGATGGTGGGGAGAACAGGCGTCGATGCCGGCGCGGCGGAACCGATCGAGGCGAGCGGCTTGTTCGGGCCCGTCGACCAGGGGACCTTCGGGCCCCATGTTCAGGAGGTCGACAGGGAGACACTGAAGGAGCTCGTGCTCTCGCGCAGCCACTGCGCCGTCCTCTCCGCCGCGGAGCGCGCGCCTGTGTTCGAGAGGGTCGACGAGCTATTCACACTGCATGCCCGGAACGGCGTCGTCCGCCTCCCGTACGTCGCCGAGTGCTTCCGCGCGGTACGGCTCTAGATCGCACGCTCCTCGACGAGCTCGTACAGCTTCCCGTCCGGCGCCCGGAAGTGGGTGTAGCGCCAGCGGGCATTCTCGGCGATCCCGTCCGTCTCCACGCCTGCCGTGTGGAGCTCGGCGACGGCGCCGTCGAGGTCGTCGACGAGGAGGCCGATCGTGCGCTCGGCGGCGCCCTCGTCTTCAGGGGGCGCCACGCCGAGGACGTCGCCGTTCGCCGCCGCGAAGAGCTCGGCTCCGACGCCCTCGACCGCGACCGGCCGCAGCCC
Organism: Gaiella sp.; assembly: GCA_036745155.1. Lineage (GTDB taxonomy): Bacteria > Actinomycetota > Thermoleophilia > Gaiellales > Gaiellaceae > Gaiella. The sequence goes on along the minus strand of DAIOGR010000300.1, from coordinate 761 downwards.
GAGCACGTCCCGCAGGAAGCTGCTCATCTCCGCGTGGGCGGGGGTGTGGCTTCCCACGAAGCCGATGCCGCGTATCTCCATCACGCCTCCTCACCCGGTACGGATCAGGGTTTTCCCCGTGGTGGGCCGATGCTCTCATGCGTAGGCTTCTGCACGAGAAGAGGAGTATCCAGACGTGGCGCTTCGTCAGCACGGCTTCGGCCCGGAGCGCCGGCCTGACCAGGCCCGGAGAGACCTTCCGCCCTAGACTTCAAGCGCGTCCGAGGTGGGTCACGTTGAGCGTCTCCTGGTGGGTGTGGGTCGTCTTCTCCCTCGCGGTCGTGGCCGTGCTCCTGCTCGACCTCGTCGTCTTCCACCGCCGCGCCCAGGAGGTGACCCTGCGGGAGGCCGCGGCATGGACGGTCGTGTGGCTCGTGCTCGCCGTCGGGTTCGCCCCAATCGTCTGGGCGTGGCTCGGCGGAGCCGCCGCGAAGGAGTACCTGGCGGGGTACCTGATCGAGCGCAGCCTGTCGATCGACAACGTGTTCGTGCTCGTCGTCATCTTCGCGTACTTCGCGGTGCCGCCGGAGTACCGGCATCGCGCGCTGCTGTGGGGCGTGATCGGCGCGCTCGGGCTACGGCTCGTCTTCATCGCCGCCGGAGCGGTCGCGCTCGAGAGGCTCTCCTGGACCGTGTACGTGCTCGGCGCGTTTCTCGTCCTCACCGGGCTCCGGCTCGCCGTCCGCGAGCTGCACGTCGATCCGGAGGGCAACCCGGTGCTG
>DAIOGR010000299.1:0-3259 GCA_036745155.1 Gaiella sp. | reverse complement strand
CCTCGTCCGCGAACGGGTCGAAGTAGTCCATGACCCGCGTCAGGTACAGGTACGAGTTGGCGTCGAAGCGCTCGAGAAAGCTCTGGCCCTGGTGCTCGAGGTAGCTCTCCACCTGGAAGTCGACGTCGAAGGTAGGGCTCTCGCCGATCCGCTCGCGCCCGAACTTGTGCCGCAGGCTCTCCTCGGACACGTAGGTGATGTGGGCCATCATCCGCGCGACTGCGAGGCCGACCCGCGGCGTCTCGCCGGTGCCGTAGTAGTCGCCCCCGGCGAAATGCTCGTCGTTGATGATCGACGCACGGGCCACGGCCGAGAACGCGATGTTCTGGGCGCTGAGGCGCGCCGTGGCGCAGACGAGCACGCCGTTGTCGATCTCGTCCGGGAAGTCGATCGCCCACTGCAGGACCTGCATGCCGCCGAGCGAGCCGCCGATCGCGCCGTGCAGCCGCGTGACGCCGAGGTGCACGAGCAGGCGCCGGTGCACGGTGACGAGGTCGGTGACCGTGAAGTGGGGAAAGCGGAGGCCGTACGGCCTGCCCGTCGCCGGGTCGGTCGAGGAGGGGCCGGTCGTCCCGCGGCAGCCTCCGAGGAGGTTCGGGCAGATCACGAACAGCCGCTCGGTGTCCAGCGGCTTGCCGGGCCCGATCAGCGTGTCCCACCAGCCGGGCCGGCCGGGGTCGCCGTGATGGCCCGCCGCGTGCGCGTCACCGGTGAGCGCGTGGCAGATGAACACCGCGTTCGACCCGTCGGGAGCGAGCGTCCCGTACGTCTCGTAGGCGACCTCGACCGGAGCGAGCGTTTCGCCCGACTCGAGCACGAGCGGGTCGCCCTCCGTGAAGAGGACGACCCGCTGCGTCTCGACGTATCCGATCGATCCCGGCATGCGTTTCGCTCAGGCGGCGACGGTGACGGCCGCCTTCGCGAGCGCCTGATCGAGGTCGCCGACGATGTCGTCGATGTGCTCGATCCCGACCGAGAGACGTACCGTGTCCTGCGTCACCCCGGACGCTTCGAGCTCCTGCTCGTTCAGCTGCGAGTGCGTCGTCGTGGCGTTGTGGATCGCGAGCGACTTCGCGTCGCCGATGTTCGCGAGATGGCTGAAGAGCTCGAGGCTCTCGATGAACGTCTTGCCTGACTCGAGCCCTCCTGCGATCCCGAACGTCACGAGGCCGCCGTAGCCTCCGTTGAGGATGCGATCCGCCACCTGCTTGTACGCGCTCGACTCGAGGCCCGGGTAGTTCACCCAGGTGACCGCGTCGTGCGCCTCGAGGTGGCGGGCGACCGCGAGCGCGTTCGCCGCATGCCGCTCCATGCGCAGTGGCAGCGTCTCGAGCCCCTGCAGGAAGAGGAAGGCGTTGAACGGCGAGATCGCCGCGCCCGTGTTCCGCAGCAGCACCGTGCGCACGCGCCCGATGTACGCGGCCGGCCCCAGCACCTCGGCCCACACGACGCCGTGGTAGGAGGGATCGGGCTTGGTCAGCCCGGGGTAGCGGTCGGCCTGGGCCGTCCAGTCGAAGTTGCCGGAGTCGACGACGACCCCGCCGATCGAGGTGCCGTGGCCGCCGATGTACTTCGTCGCCGAGTGCACCGCCACGTCGGCGCCGTGGTCGAACACGCGGCAGAGGATCGGCGTCGGCACCGTGTTGTCGACGACGAGCGGCAGGCCGTGCGCGTGGGCCGCGTCGGCCCAGGCGCGGATGTCGACCACGTTCAGCTTCGGGTTCCCGATCGTCTCGACGAACACGAGCTTCGTGCGCTCGTCGACGAGGGCTGCGAGCGACTCCGGCTCGTCGGGGTCGACCCAGCGCACCTCGATCCCGTACTGCGGCAGCGTGTGAGCGAACAGGTTGTAGGTGCCGCCGTAGAGCGTCGAGACCGAGACGATGTTGTCGCCCGCACGCGCGATGTTCAGAACCGAGTAGGTCACCGCTGCCTGCCCGGACGCCGTCGCGACGGCGGCGATGCCTCCCTCGAGGGCGGTCACCCGCTGCTCGAAGACATCCTGGGTGGGATTCATGATCCGCGTGTAGATGTTGCCCGGCACCTTGAGCGCGAACAGGTCGGCCGCGTGCTGGGTGTCGTCGAACACGTACGAGGTCGTCTGGTAGATCGGCACCGCGCGCGACCGCGTGGTCGGGTCGGGCACCTGCCCTCCGTGAAGGGCGATCGTCTCGGGTCGTTGGTCGCTCATCGAGCGCTCCTCTCCGCCTGCCGGCGATATCGGTGTCCCGGGAACGACGGAAGCCCCTGTCCCGGGGCTTCCAGTGCTCCCGCCGGCGGCGGGTGCTGACGTCTCCCATCTTCCGCTCACCGACCCGGGACGGTTCGGCTCACGCTGGATGGAGCACCTCGACGGCCTCACGGCCCGGTTGCTGCGGCGTCTCAGGGCCAGTTCCCTCGGCCGCTCGCGATGGTCAACGCTTTCCTCTTTATAGCGTGCCGCCGCGACCCTGCGCAACTCGAGTGCTTGGCCCGCCCCGGGGCGCGTGACGGCCCGGGTGGTTGGTACGATTGCGCTACCCATGGGCAACCTCGGCATCTACATCCTGTTCCTGATTCCGCCGATGATCATCGGCTTCGTCGTGCAGCACCGGCTGAAGAAGGCGGTCGCCACGCAGATGCAGGTGCCGGTCGCGAACGGGATGACCGGGGAGCAGGTGGCGCGCCAGATCCTCGCCCACAACGGCCTCGCGGGTGTTCCCGTCGAGCCCTCGCCGGGCGGCCCCCTGTCCGACCACTACGACCCGCGCAAGCGGTCGGTGCACCTGTCGCAGGGCGTCTACGACGGCACCTCCGTCGCGTCGGTCGCGATCGCCGCGCACGAGGTAGGGCACGCGATCCAGCACGAGAAGGCGTACACGCCCTTCCGGCTGCGGTCGGCGATGTGGCCCGCGGTCGCCTTCGCGTCGAACGCGTGGCTCATCATCCTGATGATCGGCCTCTTCACCGCCGCCCTCGGGCTCGTGCAGTTCGCCATCGTCCTGTTCGCGGTCGTCGTGCTGTTCCAGCTCGTGACCCTGCCCGTCGAGTTCGACGCCTCGCGCCGGGCGAAAGCGCAGCTCAATGCGCTCGGGCTCGTCAGCTCGGGCGAGGCCGCCGGCGCGAGCAAGGTGCTGAGCGCTGCCGCCATGACCTATGTCGCCGCCGCGCTGGCAGCGCTGACGCAACTCGCGTACTACGCGCTGATGTTCCTCGGCAACCGCAACTAGAGGCCTGAGCCGGTGAGGGTCGTCGCGCTGGTCGTGCGTGCCGGGGCTGT
>DAIOGR010000298.1:1331-3300 GCA_036745155.1 Gaiella sp. | reverse complement strand
CGAACGTCTTCGCGCTGGGCGACGCCACCAACGTCCCCACCTCGAAGGCCGGCTCGGTGACCCACTTCGAGGGGGAGATCCTGACCGAGAACGTGCGCCGCTTCCTTGCCGGCGAGGAGCTCGACGCCACGTACGACGGCCACGCGAACTGCTTCATCGAGACCGGCTTCAGCAAGGCTCTGCTGATCGACTTCAACTACGAGACCGAGCCGTTGCCCGGCCGCTTCCCGACCGGCATGGGACCGATGCCGCTGCTGAAGGAGTCGCGGCTGAACCACCTGGGTAAGCTGATGTTCCAGTGGATGTACTGGCACATGCTGCTGCCCGGCCGTGACATCCCGGGGATCGCGCCCACGATGCAGATGGCCGGCAAGCAACGGGCCGGACAGCCCGTGTAGAGCGAAGGAGGAGATGGCATGACGATGACCGAGATGGGAGGCACGACCGTCGAGCTGGACGGGGAAGGCTTCCTGGTCGACCCGCACCAGTGGAACGAGACGGTCGCCGCCGAGATCGCCGGCGCGAACGGCATACCCGTGCTGACCGAGCGGCACTGGCAGGTCGTGCGCTTCATGCGCGACGCCTACCTGGCGAACGGCACGGCACCGTCGATCCGCTCGCTCGGCAAGGAGTCGGGCGTGCCGATCAAGGAGCTGTACCAGCTCTTCCCGAAGGGGCCGGCGAAGCTCGCCGCCAAGGTCGGCGGCATTCCCAAGCCCCGCGGCTGCATCTAGACGAACGAAGCGGAGGAAACGATGACAGAGATGCTCGAGATGGTCGACGAGATGCCCGCGGCGACCGAGGCAAAGAAGACGATCGACAAGGTCTGCATCGTGATCTCGAAGGGGTCGCTGGAGGGCATCTACCCCGGACTGATCATGGCGAACGGCGCCCGCATGGAGGGAATGGAAGCTGACGTCTTCTTCACGTTCTTCGGGCTGGACGCGATCCGCAAGGATCGCAGCGGCTCGATCAAGGTCGCGACGGTGGGCAACCCCGGCATGCACATGCCGACGTGGCTCGGGGCGGTCCCCGGCATGTCCGCGATCGCGACCAGGATGATGAAGCGGCAGATGGAGAAGCTCGACATCCCGCCGATCCCCGAGTTCATCGAGATGATCTCCGACTCGGGCGGCGGGCTGTATGCCTGCCAGGCCACCGTCGACATGTTCGGCCTCACGAAGGACTCCTTCGTGCCCCAGGTCGACGACGTCATCACGGTCGGCGAGTTCTACGAGAAGGCGGCCGGCGGCCAGATCATCTTCACGTAGCGGTTGAGCAAACCCTTCGGCGCGGCGACCGCCGTCCCGCCACCCGGCACTCACCGGCCGGGCGAGGCACGCCTCACCTACGGGGCGATCACGTCGGCGCCGCAGCCGGCCACGAGTGCCGCCGGGACGTGCTCGCGGGCGATGCCGGCGAGCGAGCGGTGGGAGAGGTCGACCTGGATGCCGGGCCAGCGCTCGAGCCCGAGCGACCGCGCCCCGGCCGCACTGCCCATCTCGAGCAGCGCCTCGGTCGCGAAGACCCCGCGCGTCCCGCTCTGCCTGCGCGCGATGCCCTCGATCTCGCGCAGCTCCTCGAGCGGGTCGATGCGCATGTTCGAGTCCGAGCCGATGCACAACCGGATGCCGCGGTGCCTGATCCGCGTCGCCGGCAGGAACCCGTCACCCAGGTCGGCTTCCGTCGTCGGACAGGCGCACACCGTCGCCCCGGCGGCAGCGAGCAGGTCGAGCTCGGCGCCGTCCGCGTGGGTGGCGTGCACCACCGTCGTCCGCTCGCTCAGGCAGCCCGTGCGGGCGAGGAGCTCGACCGGCCGGCAGCCGTGCTCGGCCAGGCACTCCTCGATCTCCCGCGGCTGCTCGTCGGCGTGGACGTGCAGGACGAGCCCCTCACGGTTGGCGTAGCGGGCGATCTCCTCCAGCCAGTCACTGGGACAGGCGCGGACGGAGTGGGGGGCGACCCCGAC
>DAIOGR010000298.1:0-1231 GCA_036745155.1 Gaiella sp. | reverse complement strand
CGCGCACGCCGTCCGGCGTGGCCCGGCCGGCCTCCTCGAGCATGCCGTCACGCCACGCCCAGAAGTCCGTGCCGGCGGCGCGACCACGCAGCGCCCGCTGAAACGTGTGCGTGTGGGCGTTGACGAAACCGGGGAGCGGCAGGGTGCGATCCATGCTGGCGACGACGCTACACGACTACGCTTGGAGGAGATGACGTCCGTCTCGGCCGCGACGCGCCAGATCCCGAACGCGCTGACGATCCTGCGCTTCCTCGCCATCCCGCTGTTCGTGGTGCTGCTGCTGCAGGAGCGCGAGGGGCCGAGCTGGTGGGCGTGGGCCGTGTTCGCAACGGCCGGCGCCACCGACCAGCTCGACGGGTACCTGGCGCGGCGCTGGCGGGTGGAGTCGCAGTTCGGCACTATCGCCGACCCGCTGGCCGACCGGGTCATGATCTCGACCGCCGTCGTGCTGCTCGTCGTGCTCGACCGGCTGCCCTGGCTCGCTCTGCTGCTGCTGCTCCGGGACGTCGTGCTGATCGCCGGCTACCGCTTCGTCGTCGCGCGAGGCTACGACTTCCAGGTCTCGCGACTGGGGAAGATCGCCACCTGGGGCCTGTACGCCTCGCTCGGCCTCGTGCTGATCACGCCACAGGGCACCTGGTGGGCGCTCGCCTGCTTCTGGATCAACCTCGCCCTCGCGGTTGCCGCAGCCGGCCAGTACGTGCTCAAGGCGAGGAGAGAGGTGGGGGCCACGTGAAGGCCGTCGTGATGGCGGGCGGCGAGGGCACCCGCCTGCGGCCGCTGACGTCCAATCAGCCGAAGCCGATGGTGCCGATCGTCGGCAAGCCGTGCATGGAGCACATCCTCGAGCTCCTGCGCGCGCACGACTTCGAGGAGGTCGTCGTCACGCTCGCGTTCATGCCCCAGGCGATCCGCTCGTACTTCGGCGACGGCGAGTCGCTCGGGCTCCGGATCGACTACTCGGTGGAGCAGCAGCCGCTCGGCACCGCCGGCTCCGTCAAGCTGGCGCAGGAGCGCCTCGACGAGACGTTCGTCGTCATCTCGGGCGACGCGCTCTGTGACGTCGACCTCGGCGCTCTCGTCGCCGCGCATCGAGCCAGGGGCGCGTCGGTGACGATCGGGCTGAAGCACGTGGACAACCCGCTCGAGTTCGGCATCGTCGTCACGGACGACGACGAGCGGGTGGAGCGCTTCCTCGAGAAGCCGTCGTGGGGCCAGGTCTTCTCGGACA
>DAIOGR010000297.1:1330-3309 GCA_036745155.1 Gaiella sp. | reverse complement strand
CGCGCGAGCGCGATCGAGCCGGCGAAGCTGCCGATGTAGCGGGAGGTGGAGAAGAGCCCGGCGGCGACGCCTGCCTGTGCAGGCTCGAGCGCTTCGACCGCGGAGGCCTGCAGCCCGGCAGTGGACAGGCCGACACCGGCCCCCATCAGTGAAAGGCACGGGAGGAGCGCGTAGGGGGTGAGCCCGGGTGTGAGCGCGAGCGGCACGAGGCCTGCGGTGAGGACGATGCAGCCGGCCACCGACGGTAGGCGGCGGCCGTAGCGGTCTGCGAGGCGCCCTCCCACCGGGGAGAACACGACCATCGGCGCCGAGAGCAGGGCGAGAGCGAGGCCGATCTGGGTGGCTGACCAGTGAAGGTGCCGCGTCAGCAGGATCGGGGTCGCGAGCAACACGGTGTAGAAGGCGAGGTTGCTCGATGCGATGCCGCCGTTCGCCGCGGCGAAGGCGCGCGCCGTGAAGAAGCGCGGCTGGAACACCGGGTCGGGATGACGGAGCTCCCGGCGCACGAACACGACCGCGAGCACGGCGAGCAACGGGACGCCGGGCGCGAGCGACAAGGGTGCGTGCCGGCCTTCGACGACGAGCGCTGCGCTGCCACAGAGGACGATCGCGAGGAGGAGGGCGCCCAGCCAGTCGAACGCCGTCGGCGGGCGCACGCTCGGCCGGTGGGGCACCGCCCGCCACGCGACTGCGAGTGCCGCGCCGACGAGCGGAAGGTTGACGTAGAAGATCGCCTGCCAGCCTCCCACGAGGATGAGCAACCCGCCGAGCAGGGGACCCAGGCCGGCGGCAAGCGCGATCGATCCGCCGACGATCCCGAACGCGCCGCCGCGCCGGTCGTCTGCGACCAGCTCCCGAATCAGGCCCGCGCCGTTCGGGAAGACGACGGCACCGGAGACCGCCTGCGCAACGCGGAACCCGATCAGGAAGACCAGACTGGGCGAGAGGGCCGCCCCGAGCGAAGCCAGGCCGAACACGGCGAGGCCGCCGAGGATGAACCCGCGCCGGCCGTGCCGGTCGCCGAGCTTCCCCGCGACCGGTTGGACGACGGCGAGCGCCAGGAGGTACGAGGTCACGAGCCACCCGACCGTGCCGACGCTGGTGTGGAAGTCGTCGACGATCCGGGGCAGCGCCACCGCGATCATCGTCGAGTTGAGCGGAGCGAGGATCGCGCCGAGCGCGACGGTGACGAGCACGGCCCGCTCGTACCCGAGTCCCCGGCCCACCCCTCTGCCTGCCGAGCGGCTGCCGATCTCTTCTAGCCCGACTCGGCGGCGCGCAGCGTCTTCGCCAGCGACTGCAGCAGCTTCCAGCCGATCTCGGCGTTTCCCAACACGAGCGGGCGGAACTCCCAGAAGGTGAGCCCGTAACAGACGAGATCGGTTGTCGCGGTGATCGTTGCGGAGCGGGTGCCCTCGTCGATCAGCGCTACCTCGCCGAAATGGTCGCCCGTCTTCAGGCTGGCACGTCTTGCGCCGCCCACCGAGACGCTCGCTTCACCGGCGTCGATCAGGAAGAACGCGGCCCCGTCGGAGCCCTCCCTCACGACCGTCTCGCCGGCCGAGAAGTGGCGCTCCTTGAACAGGAGTGCGATCTGCCGCAACTCGTCCTCGCTCAGTCCCGCGAAGAGCGGGACTCGCTGCAAGGCTTCGACAGGGGCGCCGGCCATCAGTCGCGCTCTCCCCGAGCGAGAAGCCGGCTGGGAGCGATGCCTGCCCGGCTCAGCCTCGACGGGCTCACGAGCCCACCCTTGTCACGGCGCGGCACTGCAACAGGTAGAGCGTCCCGTCCGCGATCGCCCACTCGATGTCGCGGGAGGGGCCGTAGACCTGCTCGCACCGATCGGCCAGGGAGCTCAGCTCCGCGAGTTGCGCGTCGTCGAGGCAGAGGCGCTCCTGGAGCTCGGGTGGTACCTCATCCTCGACCGTCCCGCCGGCCGCGACGCTGCGGATCGCGATCCGCTTCAGCCCCGGGCGACG
>DAIOGR010000297.1:0-1230 GCA_036745155.1 Gaiella sp. | reverse complement strand
CCAGCTCTTCGGCCGAGGGGACGTTGAGCAGGGTGAGGTGCTGCCCGGCGAAGCTCGCAGAGGCCCCGTCCTCGTCGACGGCGGACGACCGTACGGCGAGTGGGCCGCCGAGCGGCCGGACGGCTCGTGCGACCGTTTCGATCGCCTCCTCGTCGCCGGCGGCAACGGCCTCGACGACCGGGCCGGACAACGCGACGCCGGGTGGGACCGGCAGGCCGTCCCTGACGGCCTGCCCCAGCCCAACCGCCTTCGACCCGAAGACCCCGGTCTCGGCCGCTGCCGCGAGCGAGACGACCTGGGTCACGCCAGCACGGTCACTTCGCCGGCACCACCGTCGACGCGCACCTGGGCTCCGTCCGCAATCCGATCCGTTCCCTCGCGGGTTCCGACCACGCCCGGGATGCCGTATTCGCGCGCCACGATCGCCGAGTGCGACAGGAGGCCACCGCTGTCGGTGACGATCGCCCCGAGCAGCGGCAGCAGGATGTTGAACGCCTCCGTCGTCGACATGGTCACGAGAACGTCTCCCTTGGCGATCCGGTTGAAGTCGGCAGGACCGGAAACGAGGCGAGCCGGGCCCTCGTAGACGCCGGGGCTGGCCGCCAGCCCGCGGAGCACCTGCGCGTCGTGCGCAGCCTCGGAGCTACCGAACAGCGCGCCGAGCGCGATCCCCGTGGCGCGCATGAGCCGCCCGATGCCCGGCGGCAGCCCGGATGGGTCCGACGGCGGAGGAGGCGGCGTACCCATCGTCATCGGCGCGTCCTTGGCGCTGTGCGCGGCGCGGTAGGCGGCGCGTGCGGCCAGCTCGTCCGCGGACGGCTCCCCTGAGCCCGAAAGCAGGGCGCGCATCTCCTCGAAGCCCGCATCCACCAGATGCACAGGGTCATGAAGCCGGCCGGCGGCAGCCAGCCGCCGGCCTCCCGCGAGCACGGCGCGGCGCATGATCCCCGAGGCCCAGATGTCGCTGAAGACCCCACGCTCGTCCCGGAGCCGGTACAGCTGCCGGGCCTCCCCGAGGAGCTCGTCGAACCCGTCCCGGTGCTCGGCGGGCACCTTGCCGCGCACCTCGGCGATCTGCGCCTCGACATCCGACGCGTGTTCCTCGCCGCCGTCGACGGCCGTCCGGATCGACCTGAGCAACGCGTCGGGCAGCTCGAGCGCGGACGGCTCGGAGATGTCGAAGCCGTCCAGGAGACGGTTGCCGACGAGGTCGAGGTAGCCGGAGACGGC
>DAIOGR010000296.1:0-3324 GCA_036745155.1 Gaiella sp. | reverse complement strand
GGCGTCAGGGGTCGTGGAACCAGAAGAAGCCGACTGCGCCGGGCCCGGCGTGCGTGCCGACGACGGCGCCGAGGGCCTCGACGAGCTCGATCTCCGCCTGGGGGCGCAGTTTCTGCACGAGGTCGGTGAGCACGTCGACCCACTCCGGGGCGTCGGCGTGGGCGATGGCGACGCGGAGGCCCGGGGTGTCCTCGGTCGCGCCGGTGAACACGCGCGCGAACTCCTGGAGCGCGCGCTGGCGGCCGCGCACCTTGCCGATCGGCACGATCACGCCGTCGGCGACCGACAGGATGGGCTTGACGTTCAGGAGCGTGCCGGCGAGCGCCTGGGCGCGGCCGATGCGGCCGCCTTTCTGCAGGTATTCGAGCGTGCCGACGGTGAACACGACGCCGTTGTCGCGCTTGAAGCGCTCGATCAGCTGCTCGATCTCGTCGTCGTCCGTGCCGCGGGCGAGACGGCGCTGGATCGCCAGGGAGAGCATGGCGACGGCGAGCGAGGCGGTCTCGGCGTCGACGAGGCGGATCCGGTCGCCGCCGACCTCGCCGGCCGCGAGCGAGGCCGACTGGAACGTGCCGGAGAGCTTCGCCGACAGGTGCAGCGCGTACACGCGCTCGTACGCGCCGAGCTCCTCGAAGGTGGAGAGGAAGTCCTGCGGCGTCGGCTGTGAGGTCGTGGGCAGCGCGGGGGCGGCCTTGAGCCGCTCGTAGAAGTCGTGGGAGCCGATGTCGACGTGGTCGCGGAAGCTCTCCTCGCCGAAGCTGACGTAGAGCGGCACGACTCGCATGTTCGGATACCGGTCGCGCGCCTCCGGGAAGTCGGAGGTCGAGTCGAGGACGATCGCGGTGTTCTCGGTCGTGAGGTTCATGCCGGCTCCCGTGCGTTGCGGAACGCTGACCGTACCGCCTCGACGAGGCCCGAGGTGGGCGTGCCCTTTTCGATCAGGGCTTCGGCGCCGGCCGCGATCACGGCGAAGCGGTCGTGCTCCGTCGCCTCCGCGGTGAGGCAGATCACGACGGCCTGCGGCCGGGCGCCCTTGACCGCGGCGGTCGCCTCGGCCCCGTCGAGGCCGGGCAGCCGGAAGTCCATCAGGACGACGTCGGGCACCAGTGCGGCGGCGGCCGCCACTCCCGCCTGCCCGTCCGCGACCGCCCCGACGACGTCGATGTCGTCGTGCTGCGCGAGCACCAGCTCCAGGGTCGACCGGTAGACGTCGTTGTCCTCCACGAGCAGGACGCGGATCACGTGCACGGCTACTCCGCCGAGAGGAGCAGCGGGTAGTGGGGCTGGCCTCCGTCGTGCACCTCCACCTCCACGCGTGGATGGCGCTCGCCGATACGGGCGAGCAGGCCCTCGAGCGACGGCTCGTCCTGGCCGGTGAGGATGGTGAGCAGCTCGCGGTCACCGGCGAGGAGACGCTCGACGACGGCTTCGACGACCTGGTCGAAGTCGTCGCCGGCGGCGACGGCCGCTCCGTCGGCGAGGCCGAGCCAGGCCCCCTTGCGGACGGCGACACCGTCCAGCTCGACGTCGCGGGAGGCGACGGTGACCTCTCCTGTCGCGACCGCGTCCTGCGCCTCCTCCATCGCCCGCGCGTTGTCCGCGCCGGAGCGCTCCGGATCGTAGGCCACCATCGCGGCGAGCCCCGCCTGGACGGTACGTGTGGGCACGACCCGCACGGGCTTGTCGACGAGGCCGACCGCCTGCTCGGCGCTGAGGATCACGTTCTTGTTGTTCGGCAACACGATCACCTCGCTCGCAGGCGTTGCCTCGATGGCGGCGACGATGTCCGCTGTGGACGGGTTCATCGTCTGGCCTCCCTCGATCACGCGGGTCGCCCGCATGCTCTCGAACAGCCGGCGGTTCCCCTCGCCGGGTGCGACGACGACGACACCGGTCACGAGCGTCATCAGGCCGTCGAGCGCCTCGACGAGCCGTTCCTCCCGTTCGGTCGTCTGGCGGTGCATGTTCGCGATCTCGATCCCTTCGAGGGTGCCGCCGCCGCGGGTGCCGAGGCTGAGCGCGGCGCCGGGGTCGTCGGTGTGCACGTGCACCTTCAGCGCGGTCGGGTCGCCGACGACGAGGAGGGAGTCGCCGAGCTGCTCGAGCTCCCGCTCGAGGGCGTCGGCGTCGAGCCCCTCCCCCTCCACCACGAACACCGTGCAGTAGCGGTACCGCGAAAGCTCCTGGTGCACCGCGTCGATCCCCGCCGCGTGGGTGTCCTCGGCGGGGGCGGCCGGCAGCTCCTCGCCGGTGACGGCGGCGGCCAGCCCACGGATGATCTCGACCAGCCCGGCGCCGCCGGCGTCGACGACCCCGGCCTCCTTCAGCACGGACAGCAGCTCCGGTGTCCGGCGCAGCGCATCCTCACCACGTGCGACGACGCGCTGCAGAACGTCCTCCTTCGACAGGGTTCGAACGTCGGGCTGCTCTGCCTCCTCGGCCATCTCGCGAATCACGGTCAGCATGGTTCCCTCCACCGGGCGGCGTACGGCCCGGTAGGCGGCGTCACTCGCGGCGCGGAACGCGCGTGCCACGGTGGGGCCGTCGATCTCCTCGTGCTCGCCGAGCACCTCGGCGAAGCCGCGCACGATCTGGCTGAAGATGACGCCCGAGTTCCCGCGTGCGCCCATCAAGGCGGCGCGTGACAGCTCCTTCGCGACCGCCTCGTGGCCGTTCGCTGCGGACGCCTCGAGCGCCTCGACGATGGCGCGCACCGTGAGGGTGAGGTTCGTGCCCGTGTCGCCGTCCGGCACCGGGTAGACGTTGAGGTCGTCGATGCGCCGGCGGTGCGCCTCGAGGTTCTGCAGCGCCGCCCGGGCGAGCTCGCGTGCGCGGCCGATGTTCACGGCGAGCGCCTGACGTCTTCGATCCGCACCTCGACCGAGGAGACGTCGAGGCCGGTCTGCCGCTGCACCTCGTAGGCGACGCGCGTCCGGATCGCGGAGGCGACCTCGGCCAGGTTGAGCCCGTACTCGACGACGACGTGGAGGTCGATCTCGAGCCCGCCGCCGTCGTGGCTCTTCACCTCGATGCCGTCCGTCAGCCGGTCGCGGCCCGGCAGGCGCGGGAAGCGGCGTCCGGCCATGCCGACGATGCCGTAGCTCTCTGCGGCGACGTAGCCGACGATCTGGGCGACCGCCTCGGACGAGACGGAGATCCGCCCGAGCGGTGACTCACGCGCGAGATGGGTGCCTCTGTCCACGCCGCGAGGTTAGACGAGATGGGGACGCCGGTGGTTGCGCGAGCCGCCGCCGGCAGGGCGGAGCTTGGTCAGACGGCTTTGGTGACTTTGCCGGCCTTGAGGCAGCGCGTGCAGACGTAGGC
>DAIOGR010000295.1:0-3355 GCA_036745155.1 Gaiella sp. | reverse complement strand
GGTGGAGCATGGTGGGTGAAGGGGGGCGCTCGTGCGCCGGTGGATGCCGATCGTGGGTGCCGTGGCCGTCGTCGGGTGCGTCGCCGTGCTTGCCGTGTCCAGGCTGAACGACCGCACGTCGGCGAGCGGCTTTGCCATCAGGGACGTGGCAGTTGTCGACGTCGCCAAGGGGATCTCGATACCCGGCCAGACCGTGATCGTCGCGGGCGGCCGGATTGCCCGGATCGGCCCGCACGAGACGCTTGCCGTCCCGCAGGGGGCCAGGGTCATCGACGGTCGTGGGCTCTACCTGATGCCCGGGCTCGTCGACGCGCACGTCCATTTCGTGGATCCGGACGTGTTCGGCCGGCTGATGATCGCCAAGGGCGTCCTGCTCGTTCGCGACATGGGCATGCCGACGCAGCAGGTTCTGCCGCTCAGGGACGCCCTGAACCGGGGTGAGATCCTCGGGCCGGAGATGATCGCGACGGGGACGATCCTCGACGGAGACCCTCCCCTGATTCCGTCCGTTGCGGTGGGTATCAAGACCCCGGCCGAAGGGCGGGCCGCAGTCCGCGAGCACGCGGCCGCGGGAGTCGACGAGATCAAGGTCTACAGCAGGCTGAGCCGGGCGGAGCTCCTGGCGATCGGACGCGAGGCCCGGAGGAGTGGCCTCAAGGTCGTCGGGCATGTTCCCGATGCGGTCTCGTTCGAAGACGCTGTCGCCGCCGGTTTGCAGAGCAGCGAGCACCTGTTCGGCTTCGAGGAGGTGATCGCCCGCCTGTTGGGAGAGCCCGCCAAGCCGGCCTACGCCCGGATGGGATCTGACGCGGGCTACGTCCAGCGTCTTGGCGAAGTCGACCCGCAGGAGCTCGAGGTCGTCCACCAACGGCTGCGCAGGGCCGGATTGACCGTCTGTCCGACCGTGGTCACGTTCAAGGCCGGAATGACGACACGAGCGTTCCAGTCCGGCGACTTCCCGCTGAGCGAATACGTCTCGCAGGACGTGCTCGACCTCTGGAACGGCCTCTGGGCGGCACAGGACGACCTGCCGGACTGGGTGTGGCGGAACTACACGACGATCGTCAGGGGCTTGCACGAGGCAGGAGTGCCGCTGCTGGTGGGAACCGACCTGTCGGTTCCCGGCGTGATCCCGGGCTACGCCGTTCACGAGGAGATGGCGATCTGGCAGGACGGCGGCATTCCGGCCGCGGATGTGCTGCGCAGCGCCACCCTGGTGCCGGCTCAGTTCATGGGCCTGGACGACAGGCTGGGCTCCGTCGCCGTGGGCAAGGCGGCTTCGCTGGTGCTCGTCCGGGCAGATCCGCTGAAGGACGTCCGCAACGCGCAGGACATCGAAGGCGTCTTCCTGCGCGGGGAGTACTTCGACCGCCGGGCCATCGGCCGGCTCTCCGCCGAGGCCGCGGACATCGCACGGCGTTCCAAGCCCTGAGGAGATTCGGCGGCGCAGATGCGCCGGGGTGGGTCGGTGTGCGCTCGGGCGGCCGGCGGCCGCTCTCGGTAGTTCGAGGCAGGCGGGATCGGTGGCTGGTCGGATGCGGATGGGGCCGAATGCTGGTTGCGTTTGGGGTTGGCGGGGCGGCCGCATCTGATGGCTGCGGCAGGTCCGTACCTCGGCTTCCCTGCCTGGGAGGTGGGACGATGAAACCGACGCGGATCGGTCGCAAAGCGTCGATGATGGTCGCTTTCCTCGTAGCGGCGGTCGGGGTACTGCTCGTTTTGTCAGCCTCGTCGGGGACGGCGACGGCCGGAAGCGATCGGGTGATGTCGAGCAACCCGCCCGGGACGCTTGCCGCTGCCCGCCTGGCGGGGTTCTTCGATGTCACGGAGCGATTCGTGTCGGTCTCCGGAATCGACATCAAGGTGGGTTCCAGGAAGACCGACGAGTGGAGGTTCGTCCCGCAGTGCAGCAGAGGCGTGTGCAGCGTGAGCCTCACGTTCCGGTACGGCCACGCCTCGGACATCATCCGGGCCCCACACACCGAGAGGGTTGCGTTGGTGAGAAGCGGTGCCTCGTACAGCGGCAGCGCCAGGATGGCGGCCCTCGAGTGCGGGTTCGGCCACGAGGTGGCCGGAACGCTGACGGTGCAACTCCAGGCCACGAGGGGCGCCTGGATCAACAACGTCTGGCGTGCGACGCGTTTCACGGGGAGCGCTCGGCTGGAGGCCCCTGCGGCGTCGTCGACCATCTACCGGTGCCCGGCCGCGCGGTATACCGCGACGATCCGTGGATCGCTCAACACGGAGACGTAAGAGCGCAGCCAGGCGTCAACGCTCGGTCGCGGGCGGGAACGGGGGTTACGCCGAGGCGGCGCGGCGTGCGGTGGTGCGGGCGCCGGCGCGTGCGCGCTTCGCGCGCGGAGCAGCCCGGCCGTGACCGTTTTCGCCGTTGCCCTCGACCTGGTCGGGCGCGGCGGGGCGAAGCTCGGCGAGCGCGTCGGTCACCCCGACCACGAGCGTCTCGAGCACGGCGAGCCGGCGGCCGAGCTCGTCGGTCTTGGACGCGAGCTCGACGCGAGCCGCCTCCGCTTCCCCGAGCAGAACGCGTAACTCGTCCGCTTCTGCGTGCCCCACGGACGTCGCCGCGACTGCCACGGGCACCGTGGCTTCGCCGGCCGTGTCCTCGTGCGGCGGGTAGGCGCCCGCACGCTGCATCTCCTCCCACTGCTCGGAAAGGCCGTCGGCGAGGGCAAGGCGGTCGAGCCCGTAGCGGTCGACGCAGATCTCGCCGAGCGGCCGTCCCGTGTTCTTCTGCTCGACGAGCGCCCGGGCGAGCTGGTCGTCGGTGATCAGTTGCCGGTCGACGAGGATCGTCCCGATGCGGCGGTAGGGAACGGTGCGGGCGGCGTCCACTCTCGTGCTATCGGCCACCGCGCGGGGGATCTTGAGCCGTACGGGCCTCTCGAGCGGCACGCCCTCACTGGTGCCGCAGGCCGGCTCGGGAGCCGCAAACGGCTTTGCGGAGCCGCGCACCGCGCGACTTCCCCTCCGTAGTTCCCCGTGCGGGCGCGCGGCCGGCACCCGATGTGCGACGGCCTCCGGGCTGCCAGCATGCACGTTGAAAGGAGGCTTCATGCGAACCGTCACCGCGTCGCCTGGTGGTCATTCGTGGCACCGTCAGATCCGGGAGCCGGAGGTTGGAGTCGCGCTCGTCGCCGGCGCCTGCCTCCTCGTCGAAGCGGTCATCGCCAAGAACGTGCTCGAGGTGAAGCTGGACGTCATGAGCCAGTTCGCCGCGATGTGGATCTTCATCGTCTACCAGGTCAGCGGCCTGCGCACTCGCGCGAGCGAGATCGCGTTCATCGCCGCGATCATCCTGGCCACGGCCGCCGTGCTCGTCCTGTACGCCGTCTGA
>DAIOGR010000294.1:0-3374 GCA_036745155.1 Gaiella sp. | reverse complement strand
CACACCGACCGACTCTGCGGGCCACCGGATCACGCCGGTGCGCTTGCCGCGGAACGGAATCGCGTCGCCGGCCGTCGCGCCGGCGCACTGGGCCATCGCACCGTTCTTCCAGCAGCCGACGACGACGTCGCCGAGCAGGATCTGCAGCTTGACGCGTGCCGCCACCGGCTTCGTGCCGTCGCGGGCGGTCACCGTCCAGCGCCAGGCTTCCCCGACCTTCGGCGCTTTCGTGCTCGCCGTCAGGGTGACGCGGACGGCGGCCGCCGCCGGTGTGGCCGCCACGGCGGCGGCCAGCACGACGAAGAGGGCGAGGCGAAGGCGCACCACCGGATCCTACGCCGTCGGTACCCAGGCGATGGGGTAGACGGCCGCCCAGTGCTCCGGGTGGGCGCGGAGCATCGCGCTCCAGCGGTCGGCGAGCTCCTGCAGCTGACGGCGCTCTCCGGCGGCGCCTTCGCTCCTCGCCGGAGCCGGCACCGGCGGCTCGATCGTGACCTGCCAGCGGCGCGGCCCCACGGGCAGGACGGCGAAGGGGACGATGGGGCTGCCGCACAGGCGCGAGAGGGCGACGGTGCCGCCCGGCAGGTCGGCTTCGGCGTCGAGGAAGCGGACGCGGTGCGCGCGGGTCGCGTTGTTCCCGGTCTCGCCGAGCACGAGCAGCGCGTGGCCGCGGCGAAGCACCGCGGCGGCATGCCAGGCGGGCGCGGACGCGTAGAGCCGCCCGAGCCCGGCGGCGGCGCGGTGACCGTCGATCGCCCAGGCCAGCCAGTTGTCCTCGACGAGCGCGGTGGTCGGCACGGGCACGACGACCGCGGGGATCGCGGTGGCGACCTCCCAGCCGCCGAGGTGCAGGCTGGAGAGGATGACGCCGTGACCGGCCGCGAGCGCGTCCCGGATGTGGTGGGCGCCCTCGATCGCCGTCGTCGCCCGCAGCTCGTCGGGATGGGACAGGGCCCACAGCACGTCCGCCGAGCGATGCGCCTCGTTCACGACCTCGCGGCGCACGAGCCTCCGCACCTCCGGGTGCCGGGGCGGCAGGCCGAGTACGTGCCCGAGGTTCTCCGCGAGTGCGCGGCGCTTGGAGGGCCGTACGGCCCACTCGAGCGTCCCCCCGGCGCGGGCGGCACGGTGGACGAGGCGGGCGGGGAGCACGCCCCCCACCGCGCTCGAGCCGTCGATCACCCGGGCGAGGACGCGTGCGGCCGCCGGCCCGCGTCCGAAGGGCGCGTTGGGACGCGGCAGCCCGTCCGGGGCGAGCCGCAGGCGCTCGCGCGGTCGGCTCACCGGCGCGGCTCGAGCGAGACGAGCCGGAGGGTGTAGCGCTCCTCGAAGCGGACGTCGCCGATCGGGGAGGGGTTGAGCGTGGAGACGCGGTAGTCGATCCGCACCGGCAGGCCGGTGTCACGCTCGAGCCAGCGCTGCTCGACGGTGGGGCCGCGTGCGCCGCCGCTCTCGACGGTGGCGATGCGGAGGTGGACGGCGTCGACGTCCGAGGTGCCGACGCGCACCTGCTCCTCGCCGACGACGGTGACGGTGCCTGCCTGGACGCTGTCGCTGCTCGTGCAGCGAGCGCCCGAGGAGGCGCCGGCAGAAACGGTTTCCGGCAGCCACGCCGTCGTCGTCTCGCAGCGCCAGTCGGTGATGTCCTCGCGGCCGACGAAGCGGTGGATCTCCTTCCACGCTCGCAGGCGGCTGCCGCCGTTGCAGATCTCGTAGACGTTCGACCGGTGCTCGAGCACGTCCCAGCGGAGGGTCATGCCGCAGCCGCCGCCGGTGACCGTGATGGTCGAGCGCTGCGGGTAGTCGTGCCTGCGGCCGCCGAGCGCGCTGATCGACTCGAATCCCGTGGTCGCGTAGACGTAGACGCCAGGCGGTATCGGCGTGGCTGCCGCCTCCGCCTGGGCGCGGTAGCGCGCGAGCGCGGCGTCGACCGAGGCAGGCGTCGTGTTCTCGCGGGTGGCGAGCAGCCAGGCGCCGGCAACCACCCCCACCACGACCGCGGCTCCGGCTGTCCAGACCACGAGTGAACGTCTGCGGCTCATCGCACCTCCTCCTCGAGCTCGAGCGTATCGCGCGCCTGGGTGACAATCGGAGCGTGAGCACCCTTGTCGCCCTGCTGCGGGGAATCAACGTCGGGGGGAGGAGCACCGTGCGGATGGGCGAGCTCCGCGCCCTGTTTGCCTCGCTCGGCCACGCGGACGTGCGAACCTACGTGCAGAGCGGCAACGTGGTCTTCGCGAGCACGGATGCCCCGTCACGCGTCGCGAAGGGGCTCGAGCGCCGAATCGAAGAGGTGTTCGGATTGGAGGTTCCCGTCCTGCTGCGGACGGCCGAGGAGCTGACGGACGTCGCCGCGGGCAACCCGTTCCTCGGGACGATCGACGACCTCGCCAAGCTTCACGTCGTCTTCCTGGCCGACATGCCCGCGCCGTCGGCGGTGGCGCGGCTCGACCCGGACCGCTCTCCGCCGGACGAGCTCGCGGTGAGCGGCCGGGAGGTCTACCTGCGGCTCCCGCACGGCGCCGGCCGGACGAAGCTGACGGTCGACTACTTCGAGCGTGCGCTGGGGACGCGCGCGACGGCACGGAACTGGCGGACGGTCACGAAGCTGCTCGAGCTCGCCCGGGAGACCGACCACGCGGGGTGAGCCGGCTTCAGCTTTCGGGCGCGGACGCCGATCGAGCGTCTGTGGGCGTCGAGGATCGAGACTGGTATCGAGAGACCGAGCAGCGGCTCGGCACGAACGTCGGGCTCCCGGGGGTCGCGCTCGTCGCGGCGATCCTCGTCGGCGTCGTGATCGCCGCGTTGCTCCTGCGGCGGAGCGACGGAGATCCGGCCAGGTACGCCGGCACGTCGCATACCCGCGCCGGCGACGTGAAGATCTCGATTCTCCCCGGTCTTCCGGGGATCACGATCCACGGCGACCCGCTGTACGCGAAGGACGACCCCTGGCGGGCGTATCTCGCCGACGAGCGCACGTGTCCCGGCGGCGAGCGCCACGACGCACCGCTCCAGGAGCAGGCGCAGACGATGGTCTGCCTCGTCAACTTCGCCCGCGAGCGCCGGGGCCTCGAACCTGTCACCACGGTGGCGCTGCTCAACCGGACCTCGATCCTGAAGGCGGAGAAGATCGTTCGCTGCCGCGACTTCGACCACAGCGCCTGCGGCGCCGACCCTGCCGCGGACGCGACCGCCGCCGGGTACCTCGGCGCCTGGGGCGAGAACCTCTACATCGCCGGAGGACGCTTCGGCTCGCCGAGGGTCGCCATGGACGGCTGGCTCAACTCGCGTGGCCATCGCGAGAACCTCTTCCGGCCCGAGTGGCGCACGCAGGGGATCGCCGTGCAGCGGCTCGCGCGCTTCGGACGCGACCG
>DAIOGR010000293.1:0-3389 GCA_036745155.1 Gaiella sp. | reverse complement strand
CCGCTGCTCGCGCGGACGAGCAGGACGTTCACGGTGCTCTTCTGGCTCGCAAGCGCCTGCAGCTGCGGCAGTGCGATGTAGACGTCGGCGGTTTGGCCGCCGAGCGGCGGACGCACGAGGCCGACGACGGTGAACGTCGTGCCGTTGAGATCGAGCTTCGAGCCGACCCTCTTGCCCTGCCGGCTCGCGTACGAGGTCGCCATGAGCGCCTCATGGCTGCCACCGCCGGCGCTCGCGACGATGAACCGGCCGCTCGAGACGAGGGCGGAGGTGACGACACCGATACCCGGCGTAGACAGGTCGACACCCGCGATCGTGTAGGCGGAGCTCTTGATGTTCGTCTGCGGCGGGTTGACGACCTGCTGCAACGTCTGCTCGGGCGTGGTGATCGTGGCGCGGAAGCGCTGCAACCGCGCGGGCAGGCACTTGTTGAATGCGCCGCGGTTGGCGGTGCCGCCTCCGGCCCGACCGCCGCCGAGGCCACCCTGGCCCCCGCCGGCAGCGTCGGGAGGGGCGCCACCCTGCGCCCCTCCGAACTGGATCCCGGCCTTGGCGAGACAGGACTGCATCTTCGCGAACTCGGCCTCGGTCGGCCGCTGGATCTGCCGGTCGATCCTGAGCTGCTGCCCTCCCGCCTTGATCTTGGCGACGATCTTCGGCACGGTCCCGGCCTGGTGCACGGCTGCGAGCACGAGGCCGCTCGAGACCGACTCCACGCCGGACACCTTCGCGATCTGCGTCGCCGAGCTCTGGGGGAACGTCAGCTGCGTGCCCGGCAGGAAGAAGTCGTGGACGAACCTCTCGCCGGGCTTGCCCAGCTTCGAGAGATCCGTGATCACGGACTGGTTCGCCTGGATCACTTCGCGGCCACCGCCCCCGAACCCGCCGCCGGCGGCGTCCTGGCTCTCTGGCGCGAGCGTCACGGTCAGGTCAGTGCCGATGCTCGAGAGCGGGTCGAGGGCCTTCGCCTGCGCCTGGTCGAGCCCGCGCGAGAGCGCGGACACCGCGATCACGAGCGAGACGCCGACGGCCAGGCCAAGCACGGTCAGGATCGTGCGGCTCTTCCGTCGGGCGAGCTCGTTCCGCAGATAGCCGAGATAGAACATCCAGCCCCGATCAAAGCAGCGGCGGCTAAGAGCCCTCTAAGAACCCGCCCAGAGGCGTACTCGCGAGGGCACGGATCGGAGTTCCGGGGGACACGGCGCGGATGCGAGGGGGCGGCTACGCCGGGGCGAGGGGTGGCTCTGAGACCACGGGCGGCCACGGCGCGGTCGGCAAGGTCAACCGCATTTGGGCGCCGCCGCCGTCGGCGGCCTCCGCACGGACCGTGCCGCCGTGTGCCTCCGCCACCTGGCGGACGATCGCGAGCCCGAGGCCCGAGCCGGGCATGTTGCGCGCGGCGGGGGCGCGATAGAAGCGGTCGAACACGAAGGGGAGATCCTCGTCTGCGATGCCGGGGCCGTGGTCGCGGACGACCACCTCGCCGGCTGCGACCGATACCTCGACCGTCGCACCTGGTGGGCTCCACTTGGCGGCGTTGTCGATCAGGTTCGAGACGGCACGCTCGATCGACGCAGCCGTGCCGTGCACGGTCGACTCCTCCAGGCGCGCGTCGAACGCGAGTCCCGGGTAGTTGCGCTTCGTGCGCTCGACCGCTTCTGCTGCGACGAGGTCGAGCCGCACATCCTCGGCCTCGGCGCCGACGGGGTGGTCGCCGCGCGCGAGCTCGACGAGCTCCGCCACGAGCACGCTCATCTCCGTCATCTGCTCGTTGACAGCACGCAGGATCTGCTCCCGTTCGGCCCGCGGCATCGCCTCGTTGCGGGCCAGCACCTCGATGTTCGTGCGTGCGCTCGTGAGCGGGGTGCGCAGCTCGTGCGAGGCATCCGCGACGAGGCGGCGCTGCGCGCGGGCGGAGTCGTCGAGCGCCTCCAGCATCGTGTTGAAGCTGGATGCGAGCCGCGCGAGCTCGTCGTGGCCGCTGTCGTCGATGCGGCGCGACAGATCGCGTGTCGTGCTCACCTCCTCGGCGACGCCCGTCAGCCGGCGCACCGGAGCGATGATCGCACGCGCGACGAGCAGCCCGAGCAGCGCGGCCAGCCCGACGCCGGCCGCAGCGATCACGAGCAGCCACCCGCGGATGCGTGCGAGGGCCCCGTCCACCTCGTCGAGCGGGCGCGAGATCTGCAGGGCGTAGCCCTGCTGCAGCGGCAGCGTGTAGACCCGGATGTGGGTGCCCGCCACCGTCCTGTCGGCGAAGAACGCCTCCTGCGTGCCTGCTGCCGCCGCCCTGTCGCGGCCGGTGACCGGGAGCTCGACCGTTTCGCCCTCGGCGCGGATCGCCTGGCCCGACGGAGTGACGAGCTGCGTGTAGCCGGCGGCACCGCCGAGGAGCGGCGGCGGCAGGTCGAGGAACGCCGCGCCGGAGGGCGTCTGGCCGATCCGCAGGCGGTTGATCGTGAGGGCCCGTTGGCGCAGGCCGTCGTCGACCTGGCTGCGCAGCTCGCCCCCGACGACGACGTACGTCACAGCCGACGCGGCCGCGATCGCGAGGGCGACGGCGAGCGTGCCCACGAGGATCAGGCGGGTGCGGAAGGTCATGACTCGCGCAGGGCGTAGCCGACGCCGCGGATCGTCTGGATCAGGCGCGGGTGCCCGCCCTGCTCGGTCTTGCGGCGCAGGTAGCCGATGTAGACGTCGAGGGAGTTGGAGCCGAAGCCGAAGTCGTACCCCCAGACGCGCTCGAAGATGATCGAGCGTGTCAGTACCTGCCGTGGGTTCGTCATGAACAGCTCGAGCAGCGAGAACTCGGTGCGCGTCAGCTCGATCGGATCCTCGCCGCGGCGGACCTCGCGGGTCGACGGATTGAGCTCGAGGTCGGCGAAGCGGAGCACCTCGGCACCGTCGTTCAGCACCCGGCGCAACAGCGCACGCAGGCGCGCGAGCAGCTCCTCGAGCGCGAACGGCTTGACGACGTAGTCGTCAGCGCCGGCGTCCAGGCCGGCCACCCGGTCGGACACCTCGTCGCGCGCCGTCAGCATCAGGATCGGGATCGGGTTGCCGTCGCGCCGCAACCGCCTGCAAACCTCGAGGCCGTCGAGGCGCGGCATCGAGACGTCGAGGATGACTGCCTCCGGCTCGGTCGCCGCGTCGCGGATCCGGTCGAGCGCCTCGACGCCGTCGGCCGCGAGCTCGACCTCGTACTGCTCGAGCTGCAGAGCACGGCGCAGCGACTCGCGCACGGCGTCGTCGTCGTCGACTACGAGGATGCGAAGCATGGGCCTGTTCATTGTGCGTTCTCCGGCCGGCCCACGTGGGCTCGGCCGGTGCCCACATCCTCGCCACCGCCCTTAAGACCCGGGTAAGAGCACTGCGAGCGCGTTCTTAGA
>DAIOGR010000292.1:0-3393 GCA_036745155.1 Gaiella sp. | reverse complement strand
GGTCGGGTCACCTGCAGGATCCCCAGGCACATCTCGTCGGTCGTGCCTTCGCCCCAGAGGACGTATCGAGGTGCCCGCGCGACCGGCGTCGCGCCGTTCCGGCGCAGACGCTGGTCGTGCGTGCAGGTGACGCGCACCACGTCGCCTGGCGCTGCGGTGACTGCCCGCGCCAGCTGGTAGGACGCCTGCCAGTGGAAGTCCCAGTGCGGTATCTCGAGCAGAAGTCGCTCGCGCGGCGTACCGGGGTTGAGGGTGACGCGAATCGACGCGCCGAGCAGGTGCATATGGCCGGCAACGGTGTGGATCGTGGTCGGCCGTTCGATCGTGCGGTCGCAGTAGCTCGTGCGCCCGGCGGGCGGGTCTTGCTGGTTCTTGCCGCACAGGATCAGCAGGCCGGCAGGGATGAACGCCGCGTCCTGGCCGAAGCGCGCGACCTGGTCGAACTGCGCGGCCGCGCGATCGCACAGCTTGCCGGTCTCCGAGGGAAGGCACGGAAGCTCGATCGGCGCGGGAAGCAACACCGTCTCCAGCGGGCGCAGCGGGCTCGACACGGGCACGGTCTGGAGCACCGCCCGGGATCGATCCGCCTTGCGGCCGTTCAGGAGGTTGTAGTGCACCTGCATCACGACGCGGCTGCCGGCGTCGAGGCGGACGCCCACGCCCTCCGGCAAGCGCCCCGTTCCCCAGCCGGGCGCCCAGGCGGCGATCCAGGGAGCGTTGTCGAGCTGGTTGCGCGCATCCGGCCCGGTCGACGGGATGCCCGTCCCCCCGAAACACGACCAGCCCGGGCCCGACTGGCTCGCGTCGAGCTTCTCGGCTGCCGCGACGGTGGCGGGAGGCACGCGGAACAGGATCACGTGGTGGACGATGGCCGCAATGCCCGGCTCGATCCTGGCGGCTGTCACGAAGGCGTCCTCGGTCAGCTTGGGATCGACGAGGAAGCAGCGATAGTCGTCCGTTCCGCCGCTCGGCGCAGACGGCGAATACGGCGAGGGGAGGGAGAGCACACGCGTCGTCTCGCCCGGCCGCGCGTCAGTCGCCTTCGCCCGCGGCGAGCCGATCTGGTTGCCGTCGGCCTTCACCCCCGAGCGCAACCAGCGCAGCAAGGTCGTCCGCTCGCCGAGCGTGAGCGTGCGCTGCGCCTGGCCGCGATACGCCGGAGAGGCCTCGCTCGGCGGCCACGGTGGCATTCGCTTCGTCGAGACGGCAGCAATGATCAGGTCGGATCGCATCGTCAGGTCGTGCGCCGTCCGGAACGCGAACGGTGCGATGCCGCCGAGGCGGTGGCAGCCGGCGCACTTGTCACGGACGATCGGCGCCACCTCGCGTGTGAAGCTGGGGGTGGCCGTGCTCGCGTCTCCAGCGGCGTTCCCGCGGATCGGGATCACGCCGACGGCCGCGACCGCGGCGGCTGCGAGCAATGCGAGCGTCAGCAGGCGTCGCAGGGCCGGGGCACGTCGCATGGACGGGATCATACGGGGGTGTAACCCACGGCTCCGACACGGGGCCGGAGGCGGCGTGCCTCGCCCGTGGCTCTCCGGCCGACGGGCGAGGCACGCCTCGCCTGTCTAGACGAACGTCGCCCGTGCTGTGCAGACCTCGCCTGAGGGGCTCGTCGCCCTGGCGCCGAAGCGATCCGCGCCGGCGGTGTTCGGTGCGACGAGGCGGGCCGTGAAGGAGCCGCTCGGCGCCTTCGTCACGCGTGTGCCGGCGAAGCGCTTTTGTCCGTTCTGGTTCACGCTCACGATCCAGCGCACGCCGTTCCGGTTCTGGTCGACCTCGAACTCGACCTCGATCCGGCCGTTCTGCGCGCTCAGCTTCAGCTTCGACGCGCTTGCCTTCGTGCAGGTGCCGGCAACGCGCACGTCACCGTCCTTGGCGCTCGCGATCGGCGTGACGCCGACCCCGAGCGCAGCCACGACGCCCAGCGCGGCGACGATTCCGGTCAATCTCCTCATCGGTGCTCACCCCTTGGTTGCGGTTACTGTCGCAAGCACCGTGCCGCCGAGTCGGTCCCAGCCGCAATTGGACATTGGTCGTAGACCAGCCCCCTCGGTCGCGCGGGCCGTGACGCAGTTCGTGCTGGCGGGGCTCGTGGCGGTGCTGATCTTCCTGGCGGGCACCCTCCTCGTGCTCGGGCAGATAGGGCGTCGCGAGGGCATTCGCGACGCACGCCAGTTCGCGGTGCTGGCAGGGCAGGGGATCGTCGAGCCGAACGTGGCCGACGGCCTGCTGGCGGGCGAGCCTGCAGCCGTCGGGCGCCTCGACCGGGTCGTGCAGGAACGGGTGCTCGGCGACCGCGTCGTCCGCGTCAAGATCTGGACGCAGGCGGGCCGGATCGTCTACTCGGACGAGCCGCGCCTGATCGGATCCGTCTACCCGCGCGGCGCAGACGAGCGGGAGGCCTTCGAGACCGGCGTCGCGAAGGCGGAGCTGAGCGACCTCTCCCGTCCCGAGAACCGCTTCGAGCGGGGGCAGGGCAAGCTGTACGAGGTGTACCTGCCGATCCGCACGCCGAACGGGACGCCGCTGCTGTTCGAGACCTACCAGCGCGAGAGCGCGGTCAGCTCCAGCGGCCGCAAGACGTGGCTGCCCTTCGCGGCGCCTCTCCTGGCGAGCCTCGTTCTCCTCTGGCTGGTGCAGGTTCCGCTCGCGTGGCGGCTCGCCGACCGGCTGCGGCGGAGCCAGGCCGAGCGCGAGACGCTGCTGCTGAAAGCGCTCGACGCCTCCGCCGACGAGCGCCGGCGGATCGCCGCCGACCTGCACGACGGTGTCGTGCAGGACCTCGCCGGTCTTTCCTACTCACTCAGCGCGGCGGCGGACAGCGCTCCGGCCCAGGCATCAGCGGAGCTCCGGCAGGCGTTGCGGGACGGCGCGTCCGGCACGCGCGACACCATGCGCAGCATCCGCTCGCTGCTCGTCGAGATCCATCCGCCGAACCTCCATGCCGCCGGCCTGCAGGCCGCGCTCGCCGATCTGCTCGCGCCGCTCGCGGCCAGGGGCATCGAGGCCCGGCTGAACGTCTCCGGCGACCTCGAGGTGACGCGGGAGGCCGAGCTGCTCCTCTTTCGTGCCGCCGGGGAGGCGATCCGGAACGTCCAGCGCCACGCCGGCGCCCGCCACGTCGAGGTGCGGTTGAGCAGGGACGAGCGACGCGTCCGGCTCGAGGTGGTCGACGACGGTGTCGGCTTCGCGCCGGCCGAGCGGGAGCGCCGCCGCGCCGACGGCCACGTCGGCCTCTCCCTGCTCGAGGAGCTCACCGCGAGCGTTGGGGGCCGGCTCGACGTTCGCTCCGTGCCGGGCGAGGGCACGACCTTCACCCTCGAGGTGCCGGGCCAGTGATCCGGCTCCTGATCGCCGACGACCACGCGGTCGTGCGCACGGGCCTGGCGC
>DAIOGR010000291.1:0-3403 GCA_036745155.1 Gaiella sp. | reverse complement strand
GAGCGCTTCGCCGAGGCGATCGACGAACGGACGGCGCTCGTCTGCTGCACGACGATCTCGTACCGCACGGGGCACCGGCACGACGTCGCCGGGATCGCCGCGGTCGCGCACGCGCACGGCGCGCTCGTGCTGGCCGACAGCTACCAGGCGGCCGGCGCGATCGAGCTCGACACACGCTCGCTCGGCGCCGATTTCGTCACGGGCGGCACGGTGAAGTACCTGCTGGGCTCGGCCGGGCTCGGCTTCCTGTGGGTGCGTGGCTCGCTGCTGCCGGAGCTCCTGCCGACCCAGACCGGCTGGTTCGCCGACGAGGACATCTTCCGCATGGACATCTCCGACTACTCGCCCCACGCGACGGCGCGCCGCTTCGACGCGGGCACGCCGCCCGTGCCGAACATCTACGCGGGCGTGGCCGGGCTGTCGCTCGTCGAGGAGACGGGCGTGCCGGCGATCGAGGAGCACGTGCGCGGGCTCAACACGCGGCTGATCGAGGGGCTGGCGGGGCTGGGCGCGACCGTGGTCACCCCGGCCGACCCGGCCCGTCGCGGGCCCCTCGTGTGCGTCCGCTCGACCGACGCGCCCGCCCTCGTCGCCTCGCTCGCCGAGGAGCGGATCATCTGCTCGCTGCGCGACCAGAACCTGCGGGTGGCGGCGCACTTCTACAACACGGACGAGGACGTCGACACGCTGCTCGACGCGCTCGGGCGCCGGCGCCACCTGCTCGCCTGACTTCGTGGCTCAGAGCCACAAGCTCCCGCCCTCCCGCCAGATCGCCTACGGCGACCATCCCGACCAGGTCGGCAACCTGCACCTGCCGCCGGGCGAGGGGCCGTGGCCGGCGGTGATCCTGATCCACGGCGGCTTCTGGCGCGTCGGCTGGGACCGCACGCTGATGACGCCGCTCGCCCGTGACCTGGCGGCGCGCGGCATCGCCGCGTGGAACGTCGAGTACCGGCGGGTGGGCCAGGAGGGCGGTGGCTGGCCGGGGACGCTCGAGGACGCCGCCGCCGCCGCCGACGCGCTCGCCGGCCTCGACGGTGTGGACGCCGCTCGAGTCGTCGCGGTGGGACACTCGGCGGGTGGGCACCTCGCGCTCTGGCTCGCGGCCCGACACCGCCTCGCCGCCGGCCAGACCGGCGCAGGGCCGCGTGTGCGCCTGTGCGGGGCGGTTGCGCAGGCCGGGGTCAGCGACCTCGCCCGGGGCGCGGCCGGCGGCCTCGGGGACGGTGCGTGTGAGGCGCTGCTGGGAGGGACGCCGGAGGAGGTGCCGGAGCGTTACGCGGCCGCCTCACCGGCTGCGCTGCTGCCGTTGGGGGTGCCGCTGCTGCTCGTCCACGGCGGCCTCGACGACGACGTGCCGCCGGAGCAGAGTCAGGCGTTTGTCCGCGCGGCCCGCGCTGCGGGTGACGTCGTCGAGCTCGTCGAGCTCGCCGGTGCCGACCACTTCGACGTGATCGAGCCGGGCCATGCCGCCTGGGTCGCCGTGGTGAACCGGCTCCCACAGCTCTTCCTGGGGGCCGGCACCGCATGAAGCCGGCGCGCATCGCAGTGATGGGCGCCGGGCTGATCGGGCGCGAGCATGCCGCGCTCGTCAGCGGGCATCACGATGCAGCTCTGGTCGCGATCGCCGACACGGCAGTCGAGGGCCACAAGGTTGCCGAGAGCCTCGGCGTTCCCTGCTTCGACGACTACGAGCGGATGCTCGCAGACGTGAGACCCGACGGGGTGATCGTGGCGCTGCCGAACTCCCTGCACGTGGAGGCCGGCCTCGCGTGCGTCGCCAGGAGCATCCCTGTGCTGGTCGAGAAACCGGTCGCGGACACGGTCGCCTCGGCGATGCAGCTGGTCGAGGCGGGTGAAGCAGCCGGTGTGCCCGTGCTGGTCGGCCACCACCGGCGGCACGGGCCGGATATCCGTGAGGCGCAGCGGGCGATCGCACGCGGCGAGCTGGGAAGGCTGGTCGCTATCAACGGCATGTCCGCCGTCAGGAAGCACGACACGTACTTCGACGCCGAATGGCGGCGTGGGCCCGGCGGCGGCCCGCTGCTGATCAACGCCATCCACGACGTCGACTGCTTCCGGTACCTGTGTGGCGAGATCGAGAGCGTGCAGGCCATCGGCTCGAACGCGGTGCGCGGCCACGAGGTCGCAGACACGGTGGCCGTGGCGCTGCAGTTCGAGGGCGGCGCGCTCGGCACCTTCGTGCTGAGCGACGCGGCTCCTTCGCCGTACTTCTGGGAGATCTCCGCCGAGCAGTCGCTGACCTTCCCTCACCAGGCGGAGGACTGTTACTACGTGCTCGGCCGGGAGGCTGCTCTGGCGATCCCGAGCCTGGACGTCTGGCGGCACGCTGCCGGCGGCGATTGGCGCGACCCGCTCGTCCGTCGTCGCCTTGAGGTGGCCAGGGGGAGTTGCTACGTCGCCCAGTTGGAGAACTTCGTGGCCGTTATCCGGGGCGAGGACACGCCGGTCGTCAGCGGGCGCGAGGGGGCGCTGACGCTCGCCGCCACGCTGGCGATCGCGAGGGCGATCGCCGAACGGCGTCCGGTCGCGGTCTCGGAGCTGACGGCGTGACCCGACCCGAGGGGCTCAGCCTCGCGGCGCTGGGCTTCCTGGAGCTCGGGCCGCCGGCGTTGATCGACCTTGCCGCGCAGGCCGGCTTTGCCTCGGTCACGGTTCGCACCCGCGCCGCCGTGCCGGGCGGGCCGGAGTACCCACTGGCGATCGGCAGCCGGATGAGCCGTGAGACGCTCGCGCGCATCCGTTCGACCGGGGTGGGCATCCTGCAGGTCGAGCTCGTCGCGCTCGCTCGTGACACCGACGTAGCGTCGTGCCGGCCGATGCTCGAGGGAGGCGCCGCGCTCGGCGCGTCCCGCGTGGTCGCCACGGGTGACGACCCGGACGACCGCGTCGTGGCCGACCGGCTCGCCCGGCTCTGCGACCTCGCGGCCGAGTACGGAATGGCCGTCGACCTCGAGTTCATGCCGTTTCGCCGGGTCGCGACCCTGCCGCAGGCGCTCGAGGTCGTGGCACTCGCCGATCACGACAACGCCTTCGTGATGATCGACGCACTGCACCTGTTCCGGTCGGGAGGCGCGGTCGCCGACGTGGCGGCTGCGCCGCCATCGCGCCTCGGCGTGTGCCAGTTGTGCGACGCGCCGCTGGCGTCCCCGCCACGAGAGCAGCTGGCGGC
Source organism: Gaiella sp. (assembly GCA_036745155.1). Lineage (GTDB taxonomy): Bacteria > Actinomycetota > Thermoleophilia > Gaiellales > Gaiellaceae > Gaiella. Next base: position 210 of record DAIOGR010000291.1, on the reverse strand, counting down.
CGAGGCGCGGGAGCAGCGCCTGCTGCCGGCTCGGGGCGAACTACCCTTGCGCGCCTTGCTCGGCGCGCTGCCCCGGGGCTCACTGCTCGCCGCCGAGGTGCCGATCGGATCGCAGTTCCCCGATCTGTCGCCGCTCGAGCGGGCGAGGCTCGTATATCGCTCGACCTCGACGTTCCTCTAGCAGCAGCAGCCGCTGCCGGCGGCCGCTCC